>CAMUFS010000106.1 GCA_947088195.1 uncultured Clostridia bacterium | reverse complement strand
CACTGCCCAGATTCAATGCCTGTAATTCATCCATGGTAGAGGTTCGACTGGTGACTACAATAATAGGCGCAACTTTTCGTATTGCAACGCACAAAGAAAGACCATCGCGTCCGGGGAGCCCCAAATCCAAAAGAACTAAATTAGGGCTGATAGAACACACCTGTTCTGGAATAGTTTCAAAATCTGTTACAGACAAAACCCGATACCCCTCGTTCTCCAACAAGAAAGTCAATTCCTCACGAATAACAGAATTATCCTCAACAATCAGAATGGTTTGCATGACTCACCCCCCACCAACACAAATTTTTTCCTATTACTTTCCACTTCTGTACTCCCTTGGACTCATTCCATATCTTTCTTTAAATATCCGAAAAAAATAGCTGGCATTGTCATATCCCACACATGTTATAATATCTGAGACAGAAAGCTTTGTCTCGGTCAATAGCTGCTCTGCCTTATTCAGCCTCTTTTTCTGCAAAAGCTCCTTAAATGTACTTCCCGTATTTTGTTTGATTAGCCGTGAAATCTGACTTAATGAAACGCCCAGATTCCCGGCGAGCTCTGTTAAATTTGCATGACGATAATTATCCTCAATATAGCGAAGCGCTGTCAACACCAGCATACTTTCCCATTGTGCCTCATTATGCTGCTCAATCTTCTCTGTATAATTCATCAGATTTAAAAATAAAAGTCCCATCGTTGTCTGATTAATATAACGCCCGTGCCCCTGCTCCATCAATAACGACCAAACCATATTTTCCACTAAATTCTGCACAGGAAGCACATCTGCTACTTTAAAATGTAGATAATCTGCCCGTCCTGTATCCTGCATCAACGAACCAACAATAAAATTCCGCAGCTCACTCTCCCCCTTTAGCATGGCAAACGCCACATCAAAAAATTCAGGAAGAATCATAAAATTAACCGCAATATCATTCTCTTTCGCCGCATCAATCGCGTGAAAAGCATGTTGATTGAGAAAAAGCAGCTCCCCCTCTCCCAGAACAAGCCTTGTATCTTCGTTAATCCAGTGAACGGTTCTGCCAGAACACATATAGATAATCTCAATATAATCATGCTTATGCTTTGGAAATTCAATAAAGCGCGTGTGCACTCGGATA
The DNA here is from genome assembly GCA_947088195.1 of uncultured Clostridia bacterium. Classification (GTDB taxonomy): domain Bacteria; phylum Bacillota; class Clostridia; order Lachnospirales; family Lachnospiraceae; genus RGIG8607. The sequence goes on along the minus strand of CAMUFS010000106.1, from coordinate 8,101 downwards.
TCCATCAATCTGCCGCCTGCAAGCATTTTCTCACTTATTATTGTAAAATCCTTTTTATCTGTATAGATCTGCCTCTGTATCTGTACATTCCCTCTCAGAATCTCCCTCTCCTCCACAGTGATAGGGCGCAGAAGCTTCAGCAATTCCTCTTTCATCTTCTTTTCCACTTTCGTCATATTGGGCAAGCCACTTTTTATATGCTGCAAATGCACTTGGCACTGGATATTTTTTATGAAGCTGTGAAAGCTCTACAAACAAAAATTTATCCTGCATATTGTCTCGATTATCCACCATCACCTCATAGCCTGTCATATGCCATTCTATATGAGAAAACACATGCTTTGCATCCTCAATTTTTCTAAGCTTCCCATAGCTAATCTCCTGCTTTTGCAAATAGTTGGCTATCTCTTTCTTTGAAAGCCTTCCCATTAGATTTGGAAATTCATACATTCCAGCTAAAAGCCCAGAGTCTTCTCTTTTACTAAGAGCTATCTGTTTTCCAACTCCATCGTTATAAAGAAAAAGCAGCACGGTTCTCTCCTCCACTTTTCTTGCCTTCTTCGCCGTTTTTACTGGATAATTAAGCTGTGTGCCAAGAGCCTTTGAAAGGCAAAAAGGTGCCAGAGGACATGTCTTACACAAAGGCAGTCCATTTGGCAGACAGACAACAGCGCCGATCTCCATCATTGCCTGATTAAAGGCGGAGGCTTCTTCCTTTGGCATTGTCTCTGTCAAAAGCTCCTCTGCATGTTTTTTCACAGATTGCTTTGCTATATCACGGTCATCTGCCATAAGTCTGGAGAGCACGCGCAACACATTACCGTCCACGGCGGGAACTGGCAATCCATAGGCAATCGAGGCGATAGCTCCGGCAGTGTAGGAGCCAATGCCGGGAAGTGCAAGAAGCTTTCTATAATCTGCCGGAAGTTCTCCTTCATGCTGTTCCATCACAATCTGTGCGGCCTTTTTTAGATTTCTTACACGATTATAATAGCCTAACCCCTCCCACAACTTAAGAAGCAGCTCCTCATCCACCGCTGCAAGTGACGCAATATCTGGCAAAGCATCTATAAATCTCGCAAAATAAGGCTTTACTGCCTCCACTCTAGTCTGTTGCAGCATAATCTCCGAAAGCCACACATAATAAGGAATAGGATTCTCCCTCCACGGAAGAATCCTTCTCTCTTGTTTATACCAGTCAAGCAGAAATGGCGTCATCTGACGAATGCGCTCCTCTTCTGACAGCTCCTTCCCTCTTCTGTTGACTGGAATTAAGGTATTGTATTGTATCATATGCTTTGACCTTTTTGCATGTGCTCGCATGGAGCCATGTTTCTTTTAAATCTCTCTTGTATATTCTTTCAACCACTCCGCCTCTTCTTCTGTAAGATGTGGAGCAATTTTCTCATATACCATCTTATGATACGTATTTAATTGCCTTTTGTCCTCCTCATTTAGATAAGAAGGATCTATGCCATCCAGATCAATCGGTGCATAGGTAATGGTCTCAAATTCCATAAATTGCCCATATTCATTTTCTTTCGCTTTTTTGCAGACTAGCTCATTCTCCGTGCGGATGCCGTGGCTATTCTCCACGTACACGCCCGGTTCGTCTGTCGTAACCATACCAGCCTCAAGGATTGCCTGATCCTCTCTCTCTGGTACATGCTTCCAGCGAAAACCATTGGGTCCCTCATGCACATTCAACAAGTATCCCACACCATGCCCTGTTCCACAGCGATAATCAATACCCAGATTCCAGAGAGGTCCTCTCGCCAAAATATCTAAATTTAATCCTGTGCACCCATATAAAAACTTAGCATTAGCAAGATTTAACATAGACTTTGCCACTAATGTAAAATGCATCTTCCACTCATCTGGGATCGGTCCTAAAACAAAGGTGCGTGTAATATCTGTTGTTCCCTCATAATACTGTCCGCCTGAATCCACCAAGAGAAGTCCCTCCGGCTTTAACACTGCATCGCTCTCTGGCGTCGCAGAATAATGCATCATCGCTGCATTTGCTTGATAAGCAGAAATAGTCTGAAAGCTAAGATCCAAAAAGCCTTCTGACGCCCTGCGAAGCTTTTCCAGATGATCTGCCGCGCTAAGCTCTGTGATCTCCTCTTTGCCAACCTGATGCTTTAGCCAATACATAAACTTTGTGACTGCCACGCCATCCTTCACATGGGATTTTCTCAGATTAATTAGCTCCACTGGATTCTTCACTGCTTTTTTTAATGTTGTTGGATTAGTCTCATCAAGAATTGTGATCCCTTCCTGCAAGCTATTTAAAATCGCATAATTCACGCGCCTTTTGCACAGCAACACCGTCTCATTCTCCGGCAGCTCACTCACATATTCATAGACCAAATGATAAGGGCGAATTGTTATTTGTGCCCGCTCAAGCTCACTTCGAACCTCCTTGCTAAGTGCCTCCTCCTGAACAAACATCAGACATTCATACTTTTTTACTACCACATAGGACAAAATCACTGGATTGTGCTCCACATCATTTCCCCTAATATTAAAAAGCCATGCAATGTCATCCAAGCTGGCAAGAATAAAGGTGTCTACCTTCTTCTCCTCCATCACCTTGCGAAGCTCCTTAAGCTTATCCTGTCTGGATTTGCCAGTCCATTTTACATTGAGAAGAAATGCTGGCTTTTTTGAAAGAGCTGGCCTGTCCGTCCAAAATGCGTCCACCAGATCCTCTGATGCATCAATTCTGGCTTTTTTCTTTGCGAGCATCTCCTTAAGCTTAAGCCCTAAGCTTGCATTGACCACTCTTCCGTCAAAACCAAGACACCCATGCTCTGGTATATTTTCCTCAATATACTCCTCCACCTTTGGCACCTTTGGCTGTCCCATCTTAAACAGTTGAATTGAACTCCCTTTCAACTCATTCTCCGCCTGAATAAAATATCTCCCATCTGTCCACAGCCCTGCCTCCGTGCGGGTGACAACCAGTGTGCCCGCTGACCCAGTAAAACCAGACATATATTTTCTTGTCTTAAAATAATCTCCCACATATTCAGACCCATGAAAATCCTCTGTTGGAATCATATAAATATCAATATCTTTTTCCTGCATCCTCTCCCGAAGTGCAGCCAAACGCTCCGTTATCATATCTGCCTCCATAATGCCTTGATCTCTTCTATTTTTTTCTCTGTCAACCGATAGCCCATCTGATAATTTGCCTTAATCACTTCCACATCCTTCTCCAAGCTCTCTATTGGATGGGATGGCCTTAAAATCACCGCCTGTCCTTCTTTTTCAAGCCGCTCACAATATTCCACTGTCCTATTATATGCTGTGTGACGGGTTAAAAATAGAGGGTACAGCTTTGGATATTTCTTTTTCAACACTGCCGCTGCCATGCATGTGCTCTTATTAAGCTCTTTTTTATACCCCTTTGGACGAGTGAGAATAATTAAGTTTTTCTTATTTCCATCCTCCATGGCGCGCCTGATGGGAATGGGGTCCCGCAACCCTCCATCATAATAGACCTTCCCATTTATCTTAATCTCTGGAAATACAAGTGGTATCGCACAGGTTGCCCGAAGCATCATACACTTCTTATCCAGAGCTCTTCCATCCATATATTCCGCCTCTCCGGTCTCGGCGTTTGTGACACCCACGCGCAGTCTGCCCTTATATTGATAAAAGGTATCCCAGTCAAAAGAATATAACTCATTTGGCACAGTATCATAGGCAAAATCCAGACCAAATAAGCTTCGGCATTTTAGAAAATTCCTCTTGCCCACATATCGTTTATCATGCCTTAAATCTACCAATATATCAAGATTTCTTCCCTTCTGCCTAGAAATATAAGAAAATGCATCCGTGATCCCAGCCGACACCCCAACACAATATGGAAACATCACCTGATGCTCCAACAGCGCATCCATGCACCCCGCACTAAAAATTGCCCGGAAGGTCCCGCCCTCCAAAATCAACCCCGGCATCCTCTCTCTTCCTTTCTTCTCCTACTACTGCGGATAATGCAGCCTCTCCTTTGTCGGAGATTCCAGAACTTCCTTGTAAAATTTCTCGGCATGATATTTCGCCATAGAAAGATTCATATCAAGATAATTTCCACAATCTCTGGCAGATGCACCCGGTATCTCACCCTCAAAATTTATCACAAAGCTTATCATCTCTCGCACCAGATCAACCACATCCTCTGCTTCCAAATCACCTGCAAGCAACAGATAACATCCTGTACGGCACCCCATAGGCCCAAAATAGATCACCCGTTCTCCCCACTCTTTATGATTTCTCAAAAATGTGGCACATAGATGCTCCAGCGCATGTACTGCTGCCGTGCCCATCACAGGCTCCACATTCGGTCTTGTCATTCTAAGATCAAAGGTTGTCACCACCTCTTTGCCAATATAATCCTTTCTTGACACATAAATCCCTGTCAGCAAATCCAGATGATTCACTGTAAAACTTGCTATCTTTTCCATATCTGCCTCCTTTAATGCTCTAATCTCTACGGGCACATCAGCACCCTTTTCGTCCATTTTATCCCAAAACCCTCAAGAAAGCAAGAGCTATCCACTTTTCTATAGATGCCCGTGTTATAATCGAGTAGGAGATGCTTCTCTCACCTACTCGCCGCGCGACCTGTGTCACCACGTTAGTGGCATATTTCCTCTGCACAGGTCTGCGCATAAAAGAAGCGGCGAGTATCTGCTCACCGCCTGTCTCCATATTTCTGAATTTTAAATATCCGCAACCTGATTCAACTCATTCTGAATCAAAGCCCACGTTACAACGCTCAATCCCAAAACATTCAAAATCAGATACATAATTCCACTATTACTTGTCTGCACTCCATTTCTTGCTTTTAACATATCGACCTTTTCACCCATCTTATAAGCCCAATATAGACCATACAAACCACAAGTGACCATCGATAAAAGCAAGGCAACAAGCCCCGTCGTACCCAGCTCCTCCACTGCTGTATTCATATCATCCGTAAGACATACAAACCAGTAAAGACCATATATTCCACATGTGACAATAGATAAAATAATACACAAAGCTATGTTTCTTTGCTTAATCATCCGCAACTCCCCCTTTCTTAAAATCACTTTTACTATACCATTGATAGTACAATCTGTCAACTTTTGTAAAAAGGTTCCTTTTTTCTTTTCTATTGATAAAACCTAGAAAATTCTCAATATAAATGATCTCTTAAGCTTTTCTTAATTTTAAAAATCAAAAGACCACCAAGACTTCTTATCAGATAAAATTGATTATTATAACAATGTATATTATAATAATGCCTGAATCAAAATTATTATAATTTGCAATAGAAAGGAAACCCCGATGAACAACATAGATGGAAAATTAAGAAATATGACCTCTATTTTTATTTGTAAAGATGAGAAAATACTTATGCTTTTCCGGCAGGGTAGTCGAGTGGCAAATAATCTGTGGGTTGCATCCGCAGGAGGTCATTTTGAAAAAGAGGAATTAAATGATGCAAAGGCTTGTGTCTTAAGAGAACTACAAGAAGAATTATCTATAACAGAGGATATGTTACACAACATACAGCTTAGATATATTACTTTAAGATATACCAATGCTGAGATACGACAAAATTATTATTTTTTTGCTGAATTAAATAACAATATAAAGGAAGAATTTACATCAAAAGAAGGAAATCTTGTATGGTTTGATAAAAATAATATAATAAATCTTGAAATGCCATATACGGCAAAACATGTAATAAAACATTTTTTAAAAATAGGGACATATACCAAAGCTTTGTATGGCGGAATTGCAGATGGTCAAAAGGTAATTTTCACAGAAATGCCAGAATACTGCTAATGCCTTTCCATTTATTAAATCATTTTGCATCACCTTTGATAATTGACTTGAAAATCTAGAGGTATCATTGCTATTCATATTTTGATAGAGCGGACTTTCCTCTAAAAACAAATAGCCGATATATTATCATTTCAATTATGGCAGTTCTTTTCTGGTGTATAAAATTCTTGCATTTTGCGCCAGAATATGCTAATATAGCCATAAGAAAAGGGAAAAGCCATAGAAGCGGCTCTATCCCTCAATAATGATTAAGCTATACCGTTACAAACGGTCAGCCGTCACTACTGCGAATAGTGGCGGCTATTTTCTCCCCTTGAAGATTGTATAACACAAACTTACAAGGGCAACAATGAATATTCCAGTCTGAATGAAATCCTGATATGTAACATACATTGTTATCGCCCTCCTTTCTTTCGTCTGGAGGGGTGTTATACCCTCCGAAAAATAAGAAGGGATAAAGCCGCCTTTGGCTCTATGGTTTTCCCATATCGACAATATAACACAATATTCCTCATGTATCAAGCTGTTTTAGTCAAATACAAGTTTATCAATAACTCATTCCTAACTGACTCCCATTTCGCTTCCGATAAGTATTTGCTACACTTTTATACTTATTCATAAATATATTATCATCAAACACAAGTCCCTTAGCGTTCATTTCAGAAAGTCCATATCACCGTAACTGGTATGCATTGTTTTTTTGGAATGACCAAGTTCCTCGTCCAATTTTTCATCCAATGCGCCTTCTAAAAGGACAGACATCATGTCGCGCATGAATTGCAGCTTTTTATGGGTTTTCATTTTTTCTTGCCATAATAATACCTCCAAACTAAGTAAGCTTATCTTACACCAGTTTGGAGGTTTACACAAACTTTGGGATAGTCCCTAAACAAAAAAGGAGTATCCCAAAATGACAAAGTATTACTAATGCCTCCCTCTACATAATACAATATTTTATTATTTTCTATTCACTTTTTTCCGTCAGCCATTCAGCCATAAATGTATCAAATTCTGCATTTTCTCTAATAAAAGCAAAGTCCTTTCCATTTATCAAGTCATTTTGCATCACCTTTGATAATTGACTTGAAAATATAGTGGTATCGTTGCTATTCATATCTTGATAGAGCGGGCTTTCCTCTAGCTTCCATTTTTCTTTCATAGCAGGTAGCATTTTTCCTAAAATAGATAAACATTTTTGACTATCCTGATGCTCTACAGCAAGCTGTAAATGTGCAGTATACGCAATCCATTTTGCAATATGGAATTGCTTAGAAATTTCTTCATACTTATCAGCATAAAAAGCAGCGTCATCATATCGTTTTTCTTTTATGGCAATGTCTAGCATATTCATCAAGGCTGTTTGTATTTCCTTCACCCCACTCAACACTCTGTATTCCCACATTTTCTTTGCCTTCTCATACTTTTCTTGTTGTGTATAAAGAACTGCAAGCTGCTCCTCTCTATTTATTGTAGAAAATGGCAACGCTTTTATATACTCTTCTGCTTTTGAAAAATCCTCTCTATTTCGATTATAAGCAATCAACATACTAAGAGCCGAATCCCTTATTTCGGCCGTCTTACTTTTTGCCATGCGCAAATAAAAGCCTTCTAATATCTGTTTATAATGCTCCTTCTCTGACACACAATACAAAAATAATGCACTTTCTAAATAAAATGTAACACAATAAAGCAATTTTTCACAAGTGGGATACTCATGCAGCTTTTCTATCGCCATTTGAAAAGCAACATCATACCCCTGTTCTCGAACTGTCCTATCCACCTCACCTGTAAAATTTTCTATCTCAATATCTGTCAAATCGTCATGAAAAGACATCAATGTATTTAAATCTGTTTTTAATAAGCGGGCCAATGCTGGCAAAAGAGTTATATCAGGATATGTGATACCTTTCTCCCATTTATGAACTGCTGGCGCAGACACACCTAAATATTCTGCTATTTGCTCCTGTGTCAATGACAGCTCCTTCCTTTTTTCACGTATAAACTGATTTATTTTCATACCGCACCTCACATACTTTTATACTCTTATCTTAACAAAACAAATTTTATAAAACAATAACGGTGCTGTTAAATTATTGGTTTATAAAATTAACACCTATTTATAAATTTTAAGATAAGTATAGTTATCACTTATTTGCAAATAGAAGAATCATGTTCGAGACAGGTCCACCCAGAGAATTGCCTATAGCCCTCTGTCACCCCGCTCCCGCTTAGTTCAAAACGTAACGGACACTAAGCT
>CAMUFS010000105.1 GCA_947088195.1 uncultured Clostridia bacterium | reverse complement strand
TTTTTTGTAATTCAGGATATTCTATATGATCTATCTCCAAATCAGGGAGAATACGCTAAAGCAGTTCTTTACACAATTCTGGATCTTGCATAACTTTTCCAAATATAAAGTCATTTGATATGTCTAATTCTTCCCAGATACTTTCATAATTTTGTGGGTGTTTCAATAGAGTTTCCATTGTATGTGTCCTCTGTATCCTCTATCGTATTGGCATAATGCTTAGATACTATAGCTCCTGTTATATTTACTATATCATGTGAAGTTACTTATCACAATAAATTTTATAAAATTCTTACCATATGTATGTCTTAGACTTTCAGATCTGAAACGGTACTGTCATACCAACAGTACCGTTTTATTCTACCATTCTTTTCTGTTGTCTGTCTTATCTTCTTGATGCCATCTGCTGTGCCGCTGCTGTATGACAAAGCTCACGAAGTACCTCTGAATAATCTGTATCGGGGATCTCCTCCGCCGCTGGGATGGAATCGGTAAGCTCTCTGGCGCGACTCACAAATGCATCGCTTAAAACCTCTGATGCATTTCTCTCCAAGGCCTTCATAATTGCCTGAATCTTTGCTTCCTTTGTATCCTTATCAGCAGTGGCGCCAACAATCTTCATAGCTGCATCTAATTCCTCTGCGGACCATGCGGCTGCATTCTCACCGGATACCATAGCTAATCTTTCATTTACGTTTGCACACTGAACAAATTTTCTTAACATAACACTCTCCATTCTGCCGCTGCCATATCATCCTTCTCCTTTGCGCGGCTGAAATCTGTTTTCTTATTTCAGATTGGATTATACTCAATTCTCCGATAAATGCAACTACAACTTTTTCCTTTTTATACCTGTCTTTTTGTGAATTATTTACAAATAGGATTTTTTTGTTGTCTATTTTGCCATGACGATTATCTGACACTCTTTGGACTATTCTACCTCAATTTCTGCACATACTATCGCCTTTTCGGCATATTCCTGAGTGATGCCATCCCTCTCTATTTTTTCCCACATACTGGCATCATCAAAAAGATAAATATATAATTTTGAGATCTGGATATTCTGTACCGCATATACCGAATATCCCTGATATTCTCCCATTGACTTCAACAATTCGCCATCTTGATTGCAAACTGCTGTATAGTATGGTTGATAGTTTTTGCCTTTTTTCTGAATATATTCTTCATATGTGATGCCAAATTCTCCCGATCCACCTGTTTTTTCGCGCATAGTTTGCTCAAATTCTTCCTCTGTAATTACTCTCTCCGTATATGGCACATCAACATAGGCAATGACTTGATAGGGAGATACAAATACTTTATCTATGTGATAGCCATCTTTTTCTTTATCAACTACAAAGGTTTTGGCTGTGTCCTTATCTACCGTAAACGGAATCTGTAAGCTCCATTCTCCTTTGTATTTACAGGAGGCTGATATATCCTGTGCAAGCTCTATCGTCCTGTCATCATACCCTACCATGGACAGAGAAAGCAAAACCTCCCCCTTCTGCATCTCCAAATTATCCATATCCAGCTTAATCATACCAACAAAGGTATTATCATCTATTATCTGCCCCTCCAGTTTATTTTCTATTATTCTATTTTTTTCTGCATCGCCAGCAAGCTGCCAGTCTCCCTCCAAATACATGATATTTCCAAGCATATTCTGAAGTCCTCCCTGAGCTACGCTTATCTCTGCTGCCATATAAATAGAATACCCATCGCTGTATATCTCCGATGCAGTTATTTTTATGCCACCATCCTCTGTTGTATAAATGCTGTTTTTCACATCTGTTGTATTATCAGGTTCGGAGACCAAGCTCTGTGCTTTATCACTATAATTTCCTGAAAACACAACAGATTGCTGAATTATGTCAAATATCTTTCCAATTACAGGTATTTTTGCCGCCAATGCCGGATTCGTAACACAGATGGTTCCCGCTGTCAAAAATATCATGGCAGCCGATGCTACAATGGTAAGCCATCCTTTTTTTATTCTCTTTTCTTTTTTATCAGGAAGCTCTAAAAGAACTTGCTTGTATTCTGCCCAAATCTTCTCAGGAATTTCCACATCATTCTTTAATTTATGTATCATATTCTCAAAATCTGCCATTTCTACATACTCCCCTCTGCTTTTTTTAACACTTCTTCGTTATAATCTGCTATATGCAAAACTCTATCCTTTGCATATTCCTCCTTCATTTTCTGTCTCGCTGTCATAAGCCTGCTTCTCACTGTGCTCTCATTTACTTGAAGAATCTCAGCAATTTCTCTTGTCTTAAAGCCCTGTACATAGTACAAAATTATTACTGTGCGATATTTTTCATCAAAATTGCGGAAAAACTCCTCCCATTCGACATCCGCATAGCCATTCTCACGAAATCCTGCCTCTGGCAATTCTTCTTCCGCTATTATTTTCTTCCTCTGTCTATAGATCGCATTGCAATGATTGATCAAGATACGTGTGATCCATGTCTGAAAATATTTTGCATTTTTTAAGCTATCTATTTTTTCCCAACATGTCAATGCAGTCTCCTGCATGGCGTCCAACACATCATCGTCATTTTTTAGTATCGCCTTCGCCACCTTGTACATTGCCTTTCCCTGATGCTCCATTAACTGCTGAAATGCCGCTTTATCATGCGCTCTCGCCTTTCCAATCAGTCGATTCATGATCGTATCCTTTCTCACTCTTTTATTAAGAAGAATCCGGGCCCTTGTTCTTCCTACTTATTAGATAATGGAAAACCACATTTTGTCCAGAATAGACAGAGATAATTTCACTTGACATATTTTACAAAATATATTACTGTAATTTATAGCATTATTCACAAAAGGAGACAATTATGTCAACAATCGATTTAATTGTATTGGGTATTTTAAGAAAGAACTCTTTGAGTGCTTATGATATTCAAAAGCTGGTAGAATACCAAAATATTTCCCGATGGGTTAAGATCTCCACTCCTTCTATCTATAAAAAGGTTCTTCAATTAGAAGAAAAAGGATTGATTAGAAGCCATATTGTGAAAGAGGGGAAAATGCCAGAGAAGGCTGTCTATTCCCTGACAGATGCCGGAAAGCAGGAATTTGAGCGACTTATGCTTATGCTTTCTGACAAGCCAATTAATATTTTTCTTGATTTTAACGCTGTCATTATAAACCTTGACAGTCTTCCCCCAGATAAACGCCATTTTTGTCTTGACAATATAGGACATCAAGTGACTATTATGAGAGCACATCTGGAGGAAACGATTTATCTAAAAGAATCTATGTCTAACCTTTCAAAAACAGCGGTAGCTGTCCTACAACAGCAATACATATTGGCTCAAACCATGGAAGCTTGGATAGAAGAGCTACGAGAACAGGAATCCATTAATGAGAAAGAGCTTCCACAGTCTTCGTAGCGATAATATCCACACCTGTATCTGCAATATCAGTTACAATCACATCCCCAATATGCACGGGTGCCTTCACTTGAAGCTCCTTCAGCACTTTCATACACGCAAAAATCTTTTCTTTTGGAATATCTTTCCTTGTCTTTACAGATACCACCTTTGCTTTTCCATATAGCACTTTCACAGTTGAAGTGATTGTCCTAGCCGGAGCGGTCACTTCACTGCGGGCATAGCTATCTCCGCGCTTACAAGTGTTTCCATTAACCCGAATTATGGTATCCCCCTCCATCTCGACAGTAAGAGGACAGCCCATGGGACAGCCAATACAAATTAGATTTCTCTCTTCCACTTTTATTGTTCCTCCAATTTTACAACGATCTGTTTTAGCTTGGGATATGCAAGAAGCTGTTCCTTTGTGAGAATAATGGATTCCATCTCGCCCGGCGCCACTATCTGGCGCTTTTTATGAAGCACCCTCTCCCCATCAAAAAAAACACTGATATAACAATCTCGATATACATCACTGACGCGAAAACGAACGGTCAATGCTTTCTCTATACCAGCAATATCAACCATTTCAGGAACAGTATATCGTATGCCTCTATCTGCCTTTAGCGAAATTGGCTGTCCCCCAGAATGTGAAACCTTCTTCTTTACATAAAGAGCAGCATGTCTTCCCGCCGCCGCTGCTTCCTCCGACACAAAATCCACCAGATCATGCACATGAAGCACATTGCCGCAGGCAAACACTCCTTCTATATTTGTCTCAAGCCGTTCATTGACCCTTGGTCCTGCCGTGATGGGATTTAATGCTACCCCCATCTCCTCCGACAGTTCATTCTCTGGTATTAATCCCACAGACAACAATAAGGTATCACAGGAGTAATACTCCTCTGTTCCCGGAATTGGCTTTCTCTTTTCGTCAACCTTGGCCAGGGTGACACCCTCAAGTCTCTGTCTTCCCTTAATATCTATCACAGTATAACTTAACCTTAAGGGAATATTATAATCTTGCAAGCACTGTACAATATTTCGCTTAAGTCCTCCTGAATATGGCATGATCTCTGCAACTACCTTCACTTTCGCACCCTCTAAAGTCATCCTCCTCGCCATTATCAGCCCAATATCGCCAGAGCCAAGAATAACTACCTCCCTGCCCGGCAGATACCCTTCTATATTGATCAATCTCTGCGCTGTGCCCGCACTAAAAATGCCTGCTGGACGGTATCCTGGTATGGAGAGCGCACCTCTTGCTCTCTCTCGGCATCCCATAGCTAATATAATTGCCTTTGCCTGAATATCAAGTAGCCCCTCCTTTCCATTCACCGCTGTCACAACCTTGTCCTTGCTGATTGAGATAACCATTGTATTTAATTGATATGCGATAGAAAGCTCCTCTAGCTGTCGAATATAGCGATCGGCATATTCCGGCCCGGTAAGCTCCTCCTTAAAAGTGTGAAGCCCAAATCCATTGTGAATACACTGGTTTAGGATGCCACCTAACTCCCTGTCGCGCTCCAGAAGAAGAATCGAATCCACGCCATTTTTCTTGGCTGAAATTGCAGCCGCAAGCCCTGCAGGACCTCCGCCTATAATCACAATATCATAATGCTCCATATCCGTTCCCCCTGTCAGACGGCTCTGCTAATATCCGAGATTCTCCGCCGGATTTTGTGATGTTCACCATATCTATCCCTCCCTCTCTTGAGAGAATTTCCATTACTCTTGGCATACAAAAACCAGATTGACACCTTCCCATCCCTGCTCTTGTTCTGCGCTTGATTCCATCCAGAGTTCTAGCGCCAAGAGGACGAGTAATGGCATCCACAATCTCCCCCTCTGTAATGCCCTCACAGCGGCATACCATATTGCCATACGCTGGATTTTTCTCAATCAATGCCTGCCTCTCCTCACGGCTCATTGCGCTTGGCCTTCTTATCCCCCTTCTCTCTGTGATATAATCCGGCTTTTCTTCCAATCTAAGCTTCTCCTTCAATAACTGCGCCACCATCTCTCCAATGGCCGGGCTGCTCGCAATTCCCGGTGATTCAATTCCAGCACAATCAATAAATCCTTTTGCATCCTCCACTTCTCCAATTAGGAAATCATCCTGCACTGTATGCGCGCGAAGCCCGGAAAAAGAAGTAATAATTCTCCCCATAGGAAGATCCTTTACACTCTGTTTTGCTTTTTCCATCACCTCATTCAGCCCTTCCCTCGTTGTGTTAATCCCTTCTTTGTCCTCTATCTCAATGGCTGTGGGGCCTATTAAGAGATTTCCGTGAATCGTGGGGGTCACTAGCACTCCCTTTCCAAGCTTTCCCGGCAGCGCAAAGATAGTTCTCTCCACATGACTTCCTGCCGCTTTATCAAACAGGCAGTAATCTCCCCGCCGCGGAACAATCTGAATCTTACGCTCACTTACCATATTGTGAAGCTTGTCTGCATAAACACCTGCGGCATTGACTACACATCTTGTCTGTAATACACCATAATTGGTACACAGCTCATAGCCATCCTCTAATTTCCTAATATCCTTCACCTCTGTATCAAACCGAAACTCTGTCCCGTTGGCAAAGGCATGCTCTGCAAGCGCGATATTTAGCTCAAATGGACAGATAATTCCCGCTGTGGGAGCATATAAGGCAGCATATACCTGTTCTGTGATATTAGGCTCCAGCTTATGAGCCTGACCTTGGTCAAGAATACAGAGTCCTTCCACACCATTTGCAATTCCCCTCTGATATAGCGCCTCCAATCTTGGCATATCTTCCTTATCAAAGCACAAAACTAGAGAACCATTTCTGCGAAAAGGAATATCTAGCTCCTTGGCAAGCTGTCCCATTCGTTTATTTCCTCGAACATTTAATGCTGCCTTTAGAGAGCCCTCCGCCGCATCAAATCCGGCATGTACAATCGCACTGTTTGCCTTTGAGGTACCACAACACACATCCTCTTCCTTTTCCACCACGCATATCTTCAGCTTATAACGAGATAGCTCATGAGCACAGGCTGCACCTGATACCCCCGCGCCAACAATAACCACATCATACATACCAGATCGCATCCTTTCTATTATAATTTCATTGTAAGCTGTATTCTTTTTTTATTCAGATCTACAGACATCACTTTTACTTCCACAATATCTCCCACACTAACGGCCTCCAGCGGATGCTTAATATACCGCTCTGTAATCTGTGAAATATGCACCAGACCATCTTGATGTACTCCAATATCCACAAATGCGCCAAAATCTATTACATTTCTAACTGTGCCCTTCAGCACCATGCCGGGTGTCAAGTCTTTCATTTCCATCACATCGGTGCGAAGAATTGGCTTGGGCATCTCATCGCGGGGATCTCGCGCCGGTTTTTCCAGTTCCTTAATGATATCCTCAAGAGTGATCACACCAATATGAAGCTCTTCTGCAAGCTTCTTTTTATCTGTCACCTTTTTCCCAATTTCCTTAATGCCTCCCTTGGCAAGATCTGAGAGCTGATACCCCAGTCTCTCCAAAAGCACTGTCGCAGCCTCATAGCTCTCAGGATGTACGCTGGTCGCATCCAACGGATTCTTTCCCCCGATAATTCTTGTAAATCCAGCACATTGTTCAAATGCCTTAGGCCCCAGCTTGCTGACCTTAAGAAGCTGTGCACGGCTGGTAAATCTCCCATTTTCCTCTCGGTACTTCACAATATTCTTTGCAATCACCTTACTTATGCCGGATATGTATTCCAGCAAAGAAGCCGAAGCAGTATTCAGATCCACACCAACATGATTCACGCAATCCTCCACAACACCAGTCAGCGCCTCGCCTAACTTTTTCTGATTCATATCATGCTGATACTGGCCCACACCGATCGATTTTGGATCAATCTTTACTAATTCAGCCAATGGGTCCTGAAGCCTTCTTGCAATGGAAGCTGCGCTTCTCTGTCCCACATCGAAATTAGGAAATTCCTCCGCGGCGAGCTTGCTCGCTGAATAGACAGAGGCTCCTGCCTCATTGACAATCACATACTGCACTGGCTCAGATATTTCCTTCAACAACTCTACAATAACTGCCTCCGATTCTCTGGACGCCGTTCCATTTCCAACAGAAATTAACGTAATATGGTACTTTTTAATTAACTTCTTCAATGTCTCCTTCGCCTCCGCAATCTTGTTCTGCGGGGCTGTCGGATAGATCACCACTGTATCTAACACCTTCCCGGTACCATCCACCACGGCAAGCTTGCAGCCAGTGCGAAATGCCGGGTCCCATCCAAGCACCACCTGTCCCACAATCGGTGGCTGCATCAAAAGCTGCGTAAGATTCTTTCCAAACACACGGATAGCACTGTCCTCTGCCTTCTCCGTCAGCTCATTTCGAATCTCCCTCTCTATCGCCGGGGCAATCAGTCTTTTATAGCTGTCGGCAGCAGCTTCCTCCAAGACTGCTGTTGTATAACGATTCTCTCTGACAATCAGCTTTTTTCTTAAATAGGCATAAATTCTCTCCTCTGGCACCTCAATTTTAACATTGAGAAGCTTTTCCTTCTCCCCTCGATTAATGGCAAGAATACGATGCCCTGCCAGCTTTTTCACCGGCTCTGTAAAATGATAATACATCTCATAGACCGATATTGCCGCCTCATCCTTCGCCTCTGAAACCAGTATGCCCTCATCCATTGTCAGCTTGCGGATATATGTGCGGTACTCTGCCTCATCCGAGATACTCTCCGCAATAATATCAAGCGCTCCCGCCAAAGCCTCCGCCTCATCTGCCACTCCTTTTTCCTCAGAAATATAATCCTTCGCATAACAGGAAAGCTTCTTGTCCACCATCTGCAAAAGAATAAGATTGGCAAGCGGCTCAAGCCCTTTTTCCTTTGCAACTGTTGCGCGGGTACGCCTTTTTGGACGATAAGGACGATACAGATCTTCCACGGCCACCTGTGTCATCGCCTCTTCAATTTCTTTTCTAAGCTCATCTGAAAGCTTGCCCTGTTCTTCTATTGTGGCAAGGACCTGCGCCTTTTTCTCTTCCAGATTTCTAAGATAGGAAAGCCTTTCATCAAGCTGCCGAAGCTGCTCATCATTGAGAGAGCCTGTCACTTCCTTGCGGTATCTCGCTATAAATGGAATTGTATTTCCCTCATCAATTAGCTGAACCGCCGCCTCCACCTGAAAAAGCTTGACATTCAGTTCCTGCTGTATCACCTTTAAAATATCCATGTGTTTACCATACCTTTCTATTATTCATGTATATTATATCGAAACTTTCTAAAAGCTTCAAGACGAAGTTCACGAATCAAATTGCTAAACTATGTCATACCCCGCAATTACATAAAACCTTATTATAGTTTAAATAAAATACAATTAAAAATGTTATATATAAATCTAATCTAATGTATAATTTATAATTATATTTAAAATTAACAAAGGAGAAGTGAAAAATGAAACAAGCAAATAATCCTAAACTAAATCAATGGCTAACCGATCACAATATTATGTTAAATGAGAGTTTCCCCTCTGCTCTTCGCAGACTTTCTAAGCAATTTCAAGCTGCCAACGGAATCCGCACTTTGCAGGAGGTCTATCGGATCATTGGCATTAAAAAGGAATATCTATATTATTGGGAACAACATCCATACAACACTCAAACAAAAAAAAATAAAATATATGGCAATTCATTCTGCTGCCAAATCTTTTGGTTTAAGCACTACAGAAGAGGAACATCTGGCGAACAAAGCAGGTCTTTCTATGCAGCAGGACCCACAATTTCCAGTTATTTTTTCAGAAATTCTCAGTCAAATATCTTCTTATAAAATAATCTATGAAAATGCACAAATCAGTGAAAG
>CAMUFS010000104.1 GCA_947088195.1 uncultured Clostridia bacterium | reverse complement strand
CGAGTGTTGTGTCATCTGCATCCATTGTGATGAGAAATTGCGCGAGAGAGCCTGAGGTGGAGGAGCTTTGTATCTTTCTTAACCGAGCGGGAGCGAATATACGGGGAGGGGGAACAGAAACTATAATAGTGACGGGGGTGAGAGAGCTCCGTGAGATATGTTATAGGGTGCGCTCAGATCGAATTGTGGCGGGAACACTTCTTTGCATGGCAGCCGCAACGCAGGGGGATATTACTGTAAGAGGGATAGATCCTTTTGAATTATCTGCTGTGACAAAGATATTTGTGGATATGGGCTGTCAAGTAAAGCTATATACAGATGCCATTTTTTTGAGAGCAGATAGAAGAATGAGATGCCTTCCGCTTCTTAAGACAATGCCATACCCCGGATTTCCTACAGATATGCAGTCTCCGCTTATCAGTGTGCTGATTCAGGCACAGGGGATCAGTGTGGTGAGGGAAACTATATTTGAGAATCGGTTTGGTATAGTGACAGAGCTTCGCAAAATGTATGCAGATATTATGGTGAATCAGAGAGAGCAAGCGGCTGTCATCCGGGGAAAGGATAGAAGAGATCTGTGCGCAGCAGAGCTTGTGGCACCGGATTTGCGCGCAGGGGCAGCACTCGTAATTGCAGCGATGGCGGTGGAAGGAATCAGCACAATTCGAAAGAGTGAATATGTGGAGCGTGGCTATGAAAATATAGCACAGCTTATCTGCGATGTGGGCGGAAGTTGTCGGATACTATCGGAATAGCAGAAAGAGGAGCTATTGGCAATGAAAATAAGAAACAGGGTATTACTGGCGTCTGGTATTGTGCTGGCGCTTGCCATACTCGGTGGGATACTATATTCCCTGCGTATTACCGATATCACTTATGTGGGCAATACAAGGTATACGGAGGAGGAACTGAATACAAAGATTTTCGATAAAAGCTATTCTCTTAATCCAGTGTACTGTTTCTGGGAATCTCGCTATGGAGAGAAGAAGACAATTCCATTTATCCAGTCTTATGATATTGAGTTTAAAAATTGGAATCAGATAACCGTGCAGATATATGAGAAGAGTGTGGTGGGATATGTAGATTATAAGGGATACCGAATGTATTTTGATAGAGATGGAATTGTTGTGGAGAGCTCTAGGGAGGCTTTGGAGGATGTGGTAGAGATTGAAGGCTTGACCTTCTCTCATATGGTGCTACACCAGAAGCTTCCCGTGGAGAAGGAAGAGATTTTTAATTTCATTCAGAATTTGACACAGATGCTGATAAAATATGAGATTCCTGCGGACAAGATAGAATTTGACAGCAACGGAAATGCTACCATCTGTATTGAATCCATTCGCTTTCAGATTGGGATGGACAAGTATTTAAATGAAAAAGTAGCCCGCATCAGTGATTTGCTGCCAGAGACAGAGGGATTATCTGGAAATTTTTATATGCAGGATGTGACAGAGGATACAGATACTTTCCGTTTTGAGAGAAGTGAGTAAAAATTTGGGTAATTTAGAAAAAATGTGTTGATTATTTCTTCAAATGAATATATTATAGTAGAGAAGCATACTATGTTTTATTATAATGGAAGAAACAGGTGCTTTTTTCAATCGAAATAAAGGAGGACACACTCTTGCTTGAAGTAATGACAAATCAACAAGGAGCAGAAGCAAAAATAATCGTTGTAGGTGTCGGTGGGGCCGGCAACAACGCAGTAAATAGAATGGTAGATGAAAATATAGGTGGCGTGGAATTTATCGGAATTAATACGGACAAGCAGGCACTCCAGCTCTGCCGTGCAGCGACTACGCTTCAGATAGGTGAGAAGATAACAAAGGGATTGGGTGCTGGTGCGCAGCCAGAGATTGGGCAGAAGGCAGCAGAGGAGAATATAGAGGAGATCACAGCGGCGATCAAGGGTGCCGATATGGTATTTATCACCTGCGGCATGGGAGGCGGAACTGGAACGGGAGCGGCTCCTGTGGTGGCGGGATTGGCGAAGGAGATGGGAATCCTGACGGTTGGCGTGGTGACAAAGCCTTTTAAGTTTGAAGCAAAGGCCCGCATGAATAACGCTGTGAGTGGCATTGAAAGATTGAAGGAGAATGTGGATACCTTAATTGTAATTCCAAATGATAGGCTGCTTGAGATTGTTGATAGAAGGACAACCATGCCGGATGCCTTGAAGAAAGCAGATGAAGTGTTGCAGCAGGCTGTGCAGGGAATCACAGATCTTATCAATGTGCCGGGGCTTATTAATCTGGATTTTGCCGATGTCCGCACGGTTATGGCGAACAAGGGAATTGCTCATATTGGCATTGGCACGGCAAAGGGAGATGACAAAGCTTTGGAGGCGGTTAAGACGGCTGTCACAAGTCCACTTTTGGAGACGACGATTGAAGGTGCATCACATGTCATTATCAATGTGTCTGGTGATATTGGCCTGATGGAGGCGAATGAGGCAGCGAGCTATGTGGAGGAGATGGCAGGCTCGGAGGCTAATATTATATTTGGAGCTATGTTTGATGATTCAAAGCAGGATGAGGCTACCATCACGATTATTGCTACAGGCCTTGACAGCCAGCCGTCCGCACGTGAGGCGCAGAAGGCACAGCAGAGCATAAAGCCAACGTCAAATTATAATTATAAGCCTCAATCAAATCCATCACAGTTTCGTCCTCAGATGAATATGGGTAACGATATGGGGATGCAGCAGCAACCAAAACCAAATATAAATTTTGATGTGCCGCCCCATCTGCCTCGCAGTGTGACAGAGAAAGATATCCAGATACCTACTTTCCTTCAGAAGAATAGAAATAAATGATAAAGGAGAGCGTATGGTAAATTCCATTGTACATACTGCTGTGGCGAGAAAGATGCTGTGCAATCCGGCAAATAGCTTGATTGCAGACACAGAATTTGCCTGTGCAGTAGGGATAATGTTAAGAATTTTAAATGTTGGGGATGAAAAGAAGAAGGAGGCAGAACAAGCATCCGATATCTGTGCATTGAAGCAGTGGCTATTATACACGTATGCAAAGGAATTAGCGGGTGAATTTGACATCCCATGCCAAAATTTGATTGCTATGTTGAAAGATTATCATGCAAAGGAGGAGCCTTTTACAACACAGCTCAAGGAGCTTTTTTGCTTGGGATTTGAGCAGGAGCTGGTGTATCCCAAAGGGCGATTTCTGTAGAAAAAAAATGATTTTTGCTGAAAAAGAAAAACAAAAAAGGCTGTTTTCCTATCAGGGTTTGACAAACTTTTTGGAATAATTATGCTATAATGCTATTTGTTCAAAGCTTTGTAAATCCGTAAAGGAGGCAGCCTTGTTTTATGTTGTCTACATAGATGTTTTATTTCTGGTGAATTTTTTTATGGATTTTATCGTCCTGACAGCGACGGGAGCTCTTCTAAAGATCCGCACAGGATTGGTAAGACGGGCCTTGGGCGCTGCGCTGGGAGCCTTATGTTATTGTACCACACTGTTTCTTCCATGGGAGAATGGGTTGCCCGAACGTTTTGGAATTATGCTGACGGCGGCATGTGCGATGGGGATAATCGTTTTTTCGATAAGGGGAGTAAAGAAATTATGCCGTTTCCTTCTACTATTCTATGCGTCAGCCTTTTTTCTTGGGGGAGCAGTAACCACTATTTACTATCATACAAGGCTTGGATATTATTTAAGAAAAGCGGCAAAGGGGGATTTATATGCGCAGATGCTAGCAGGAATACTGGCGCTTATTGTGCTGGCTTCCTGTGTGTTTGGAAAGGTGGCCGCTGCTAGTTTAAGGCAGCGAAAGAAAGAAAGGGAGTTGTATTATGAGATTCTGCTGTCGCATAACGGAAAGAAGAAAAAGGCGTCAGCACTTCTTGATACAGGAAATCATCTAAAAGAACCTGTCAGCAGAAAACCAGTCATTCTTATGGATATGGCATGTGCGCAGGAGCTTTTGGATAAAAGTACAGAGGATGCAGTCAGGGAGTTCTATAAAACAGGCACTTTGAGGGAGGCAGGAGAAGGAATACGAATGATTCCTTATCATTCAGTGGGGAAAAGTCATGGTTTGCTTGCTGCCATATTTTTGGCCCAGGTTCAAGTTAAGATAGAGGATGAAACCATGGTGTTCTCCAATGTGTGTACAGCGATCACAGAGGAGCCTGTGTCAGCCACAGAAGAGTATCAAGTAATTCTGAATATAGAACTGTTATCTGGCAAAAGAAAGGTGGGTGATGTTGGAACATGTATCAGGGTAGGAGATTAGGCTGAAGGATGGATGATTTTTCAGCTACGGATTTGCGCCGGAGCCACAAATTCGGATTACAGTGTGCCTGTGCGAAAAAACGCTCCAGCATGGAGGTTAAAATGCTGATAAAAGTAGCAATGCCAAAAAGCTTTCAGTTACGTGTGGTTCCAAGCTTTCGCCGCCTGCTGTTCTCAAAGCAGGGGGATATTCATTACATAGGCGGGGCAGAGGTGCTTCCACCGCCGTTGGAACCAGAAGAGGAAGCAGCTGTTATCTCAGATTTGAAGACAGAACGGGAGCCGGAAGCACGCTCCATTCTGATTGAGCATAACCTGCGTTTGGTAGTGTACATTGCGAAAAAATTTGATAATACGGGAGTGGGGGTTGAGGATCTGATCTCGATAGGGACAATCGGGCTAATCAAGGCAATCAATACCTACAATCCAGATAAAAATATCAAGCTTGCCACATATGCCTCCCGGTGTATTGAAAATGAAATACTGATGTATCTTAGAAGGAACAGCAAACGCAAGATGGAGGTGTCGATTGATGAGCCTCTCAATGTAGACTGGGATGGAAATGAGCTTCTTTTATCAGATATTCTAGGCACGGATGAGGACGTGATCTATAAGGATATTGAGGATGAGATTGAGCGAAAGTTGTTAAATAAGGCGATTGATAAGCTAAGCGCAAGAGAGAAAACTATTGTTGAGCTGAGATTTGGATTAAATTCCAGCGACGGAAGTGAGATGACACAGAAGGAGGTGGCAGACTTGCTGGGGATATCCCAGTCTTATATATCAAGATTGGAGAAGAAGATTATCAGCAGGTTAAAGAAGGAAATTGTTCGATTTGAGTGAAGGAGGAGTAGATTTTTTAGGATGATACAATGCTGAGAATAGAGCCCGCGCCAAATGAGGGAATGTTTGGCGTGGGTTTTTTGTGCCCAGCGCGTGAGTAGGTGAGAAAAGCATCCCCTACTCGATTTGATAAAAAGTATATTTTTGTTCGAAAAAGAGGGTTATTTAGAGAACTGGCTATGTATACTGCTTTTGAAAATTTGGTGTATCATAATAAAGATTGTACTTGACTTTTAAATCTTACTATTGTAAGATTTAGATCAGTAGCCGTCAGTTTGTTTATATTTTTTTACACTTAATTCTTACAACTGTAATAATTTAGGAATGCAAAGGATAGTCGGATCATATAAAGATTTGGGAGGTCAGTATGAGAAAGAATGGTAGAATTTTTATCCTAATGCTAGTATTTTTGTCAATGTCCTCAATTTTGGTTTATCGTCTGTGGCATCTTCAGATTGTAAATGGACAGCAGTATGCAGATGAGTTTGTGCAGGGGATCACAAAGTCTGTGAGGGTAGCTGGGACAAGAGGGAATATCTATGATTGTAATGGGGAGCTTCTCGCTTATAATAGGCTGGTCTATTCTGTGACAGTCACAGATAGCAATATCTATGCTTCAAATCGGCAGAGGCAGCTCTCCCTGAACAGTAGTATTTATCAAGTGGTGAAAAAGCTTGCCGAACATGGTGAGAAGCTGGAACATGATCTAAAGCTTGCGATTGATAGCAATCATATTTGTTACTACACAGTGACGGGGAGTGCGCTGGCAAGGTTTAAGGCAGATATTTTTGGAGAGGCAGATCCAGAGGATATGACGGAGGAGCAGAAAAATATCAGTGCGGAGGATTTGCTAAGTTATCTGTTGTCGGAGGAGAGATTTGCTTTGTATGGGGAGGGGAAGAAAAAATATTCTTCGATGGAGAAAAAAAGCTATGGTTTACCGGAAACATTTACAAAAGAGGAGCTTCTTGCCATAGCTGGTGTTCGATATATGCTGTCTCTGTATGCATATAGAAAATATATGCCAGTTACCATTGCCTATGATGTGTCAAAGGAGACGGCGGTATATATTCAGGAAAATAGTCAACAGTTATCGGGATTTGATATTGTTTCAGGCTGGGAGCGTGTCTATACAGGAGGGGAGGCTTTTGCACATATTTTGGGATATACAGGGGAGATCTCAGCGGAGGAGTGGGAGGAGCTTCAAATATTGGGGAAGGATTATACCATAAATTCTGTTGTTGGAAAGATAGGGATAGAGAAGGAGCTTGAGGATGTTTTGCAGGGAAGGGATGGTGAGAAGCAGGTGATGGTGGATCATGTGGGCCGGCCAGTGGGAGGTGAGCTTACAATAAAGGAAGCAATAAGTGGAAGAGATGTCTATCTTTCTATTGATAAAGAATTGCAGACGGAGATCTATTCTATTCTGGAGCGAAAGCTGGCACAGATTCTTGTGGCAAATATGATTTCTGCAAAAAGATTTGATAAGACATCTGTTTCGGATGCGTCCGATATTCGTATTCCTGTCTATGATGTCTATCTGGCTTTTGTGGAAAATCATGTTCTCTCCTTAGAAAAATTGTTTGATGCGGATTCTGATATAGAGAGGGAGATAGCAGAGAGACTTATGCAAAAGCGAAAAAATGTGACAGAGCAGTTGAAGGAGGAATTGTCAGGCATGACCTCAGATATAGGAAGGATGTCTGAGGAGATGCGAGAATATATTTTTTTTCTTGTGGAGGAGTGTGAGTTGCTGGATAAAAATTTGGTGGATAGTGCAGATTCGGTTTTTGTGCAGTGGAATCGCGGAAAAAATATTAGTGTCAGGGAATTTTTAATCTATGCGATCAAGAAGGGATGGATTGCTTTTGGCGCTGTGGATTCTGCTAGTCAGTATACATCATCGGATGAGCTATATCAATTATTGATACAGAGGATAGAGCGTGAGCTTGAGGAGAATCAAGAGTTTTATAAGCTGTTACTTCGCTATATGCTCTATGAGGATAGAGTGACGGGGATAGATATGTGTAAGCTTTTGTATGAACAGGGAGTGTTTGATAAAATGGACGGAGATTATGAGAAGCTAATGGCGGGACGTCTGGATGCATTTTCTTTGATAAAAAAGAAGATTTTGCAGCTTGAGATTACACCGGCGCAGCTTGCATTAGATCCTTGTTCTGCATCTGCAGTGGTGGTGGACAGTGTGACGGGAAAGGTGTTAGCGTGTGTGTCTTATCCGGGGTATGACAATAATCAGCTTGCCAATCAGGTAGATGCACAATATTATAATATGCTTTTGAATGATGGTTCTCTGCCGCTCTACAATAGAGCGACGCAACAGCAGACAGCGCCCGGCTCTACCTTTAAGCCAGTGACAATTCTGGCAGGATTGACGGAGGGCGTAATCTCACCCGGAACAACCATTTTTTGTGATGGGAGCTTTGATAAAGTGGAGCCTGCCTTGAAATGCTGGAATCGTTATGGACATGGAAGGATTATAGATGCAGCGGCTGCCATTCAACATTCGTGTAATGATTATCTCTGTGAGACCATGTACCGCCTTGGCATGACAGAGAATGGAGACTATCATGATGACAGGGCACTTTTATGTTTGCAAAATTATGCATCTATGTTACATTTGGATGAAAAAAGTGGGATTGAGATAACGGAATCTACGCCAAAGGTGACAGATAATTTTGGGATTCCTTCTGCTATTGGTCAGGGAACGCACAATTATACGACAGTTCAGCTTGCGCGTTATATGAATGTACTTGCCACGGAGGGCAAAGTATTTTCTCTTTCTTTGATAAAAGGCACAACAGATAAGGAGGGAAAGCTGATACAGACAGAGAATGTCCCTATTGATTATGCAGAATTTTCTGACAGTGCATGGGACACAGTAAAGGAAGGTCTTATACGGTTTGCTAAAAACAATACTGCATTAAAAGACAGTGCATATACCATTGCAGGCAAGACTGGAACAGCACAGGAATCCGCACTTAAGCCAGATCATGCATTATTTGTCGGCTATGCTCCTGCACAAAATCCAGAGATTGCCATAGCGGTGCGAATTGTCAATGGATATGGTTCTTCTTATGCAACCTCAGCAGGCAGAGAGATTTTTGATTTTTATTTTGGAGGTTTTGATGAAGAAACAGAAAAAACAGATGAGTAAAAAAAGGAAATATATTAAAATTTTCCTTCGGGCTTTTTTGTGGAGCGCAATATTTGCCATTCTTATTCTTGGATTATATACGGCAGATATAATTGTCAAAAATGTAATAGAAAAGGCACCAGAGATTACTAGAGATAGTGTGATTCCGTCCGGCTATAAATCTGTGGTGTTAGATTGTCAGGGAAATAAGACAGCAGATCTAATTGCAGAGGGCTCCAATCGAATTTGGGTTGATATTGATCAGATTCCATCCTGTGTCAAGGAGGCATTTATAGCCATAGAGGATGAGAGATTTTATAAACACAATGGAATTGATATACGAGGAATTGTGCGGGCAGGCATACGTGGGGTTCAGAATGGATTTCATTTTTCGGAGGGAGCAAGTACAATTACACAGCAGCTTATCAAGAATAATGTGTTTGATTTTATGAGCGAGACTACCATGAAGGAGCGGATAAAGAGAAAGCTTCAAGAGCAGTATTTGGCTGTAAAATTAGAGCGGGATATTATGACAAAGGATGAGATTTTGGAGGCATATTTAAACACCATAAATTTAGGTCAGAATAGCTTGGGGGTTCAGGTGGCAGCACAGCGGTATTTTGGAAAGGAAGTGTCAGAGCTAAGTATCTCGGAGGCAGCCGTACTGGCAGGAATTGCCAAGAATCCAACGGCTTATAATCCGATCAATTATCCTGATAATAATAAAGAACGACAGAAGCTGGTGCTTGATAAGATGTTAGAACAGGGGTATATCAGTGAACAGGAGTATACCACGGCTTTGGCGGATGATGTGTATACAAGGATTCAAAATATAGAAGAGCATATGGAACCACAGATTGTATATTCTTATTATGTAGATGCTGTGATTGAGGAGGTTATCAAGGATTTGCAAAAAAGCAGGGGATATACCTATAAACAGGCATATCATCTTCTTTATTATGGTGGGCTTACCATAGAAAGTGCACAAGATCCGGCGAT
>CAMUFS010000103.1 GCA_947088195.1 uncultured Clostridia bacterium | reverse complement strand
GATTCTTCCATTTTTTATTTAGAAACAGCAAAAGAATAATTGAGAGAGGGATAGATACTTATTTCTAAATATAGTGATTACAGCATATGTTCCATAAATAACGAATTTGGACTGCCAAAAAAGTAGCAGAACCAAAGCATTGGTATCCTCAAGGAACCTATTGAAAAACGTCGGCACTTAGCGAGGTTTCTCACGAGCTTAGTGTCCGCTACGTTTTTCACTAAGCGGGAGCGCGGTGACGGAGGATACCAATGCTTTGGTTCTGCGGACCTCTTTCGAAAATAATATTATAAGTCTACGTTTTGTATAAAGTATAGTTTTTAGAAATATTTTGTGGCAATCCATCCATCTTTGGATTGGATTTATGCTGACAATATGCTTCGCCTGATCTGTATTAACAGGAGTACCATACTAATGCCCAAAAGGATATGTCCAATGCCGGCAATACCAGAGATAGATGCCTGTATGCCAGTGGAGAGTGTGGTTCCAAGTACTTGAGTTATGCCTCGTACCACAAGCATCACAGCAGTTAGATTTAGACCAATTTGATAGATGATAAGTATCTTTTGGGTTTTTGGGTTGGTGAAAGAAAAGTTTTTTTCCAATAAAAGAAGTATTAGGAAAAACACCATGCCCAGAAGAAAATAGTGGGTGTGGACGACAGAAAGAGTGGTTTGGGTGGTAAAATTATTAAATTTGGTAAATTCCCGGTAAAATACGCCTCCAACCATTGCAAGTATGGCATACAAAAGAGCTGTATTTATGTAGCGTTTCATATGATTGTCTCCTTTATTTACATTCTTGTTTCATAGCAAAGTACCCGATAAAAACTGTCCATACATAGGCGCAGGTCTTGGGAATCATCAACATTCCAATGAAAGGAATAGTGCTTGACCACAGTACAACTGGAATATAGAAGCCAAAGCTTAGTACAATGGTCAGCCACATCCAGTAAAATGCTTTATCTCCATGTTCTCTTGAACTTCGATAGAACAGTACAATCACCAAAAGTCCCAGCAAAGCGAATGGAATATTGCGATAGATACCCCATGAGAGAGGGGATTCGGCACTGAGCCATTGGTTCTGAGGCATCATGCACAGAGCTATTCGCACACCGGCAAGACCATATACAGCGGCAGTAAGACCATGCTGCCCGCTGATTTTGTATCGCTGCCGCCAGACATAGTAAAGCAGTACATAAAAAATGGTCATTGTTACCGAGGTGATCCATTTTCCCAAACCGAGAGGGACAGTATAGTTTTCCAGACCTGTGGTGCATAGGGCGAGCGCGCGGGGAACCAGATGAAAGGCGTCACCTGAGCCCAATACTATCGCCATCCAGCCAAATAGGCGAAATTGATGTTCTCCCTTGCTGCCTCGTATCATTAAAATACCGATGGTAATGACGGAAATTAGATAGACAGCGTCGAATAGAGTTTCTACAATTGCTTGCATAGTGTATCCTCCTATTTTATTCCATTATAAATTGTGGCGGTAAATGACAATATAACTGGCAGGGGTAAATCAGCCATTTTTTAATGAACATGGTTCAGTTTCAAGGATAAAAAATTCCCACAGCATTGTGGAAATTTAATAGAGCGTTCTGCGGACAATCTCCAGTATAGCAGCGGGGTCATAGTCCTGCCGCAGCAGGGCAGACAGCATGAGAGAAAACAGGACATTTGCAAACTTTTCTACTGTAAATAGTTCTGTAAAAGCATCCGTGCGAATCATGGTATCATGCTCTAAGACAGAACACAGTTTGTCTAAAATATGCTGCCAAGTCTTTTGCATTCGCTGTTTGCCATCCGATTTATCTTCTTGTATAAAGCTAAACGAGTGGAGTGTAAAAAATCCGGGATATTGCTTGCAGCCATATTCCATTCGCTCATATATCCATGTAATGCAAGCTTGGATGTTTTGAAACACAGCGTCATGTTCTGGATATTGGAAAATCTCACACCAGATACTTTCTACTGTAGCGCTTACCAGTGCTGTTTTGGAATCAAAATAATTATAGATGGAACCCACCGATACCCCACAGGCTGCCGCAACAGAGCGGATATTGATCGAAACCCATCCCCGATGCTGAAGCAATTCACGGCTGGCTTTCAAGATTTCCTCTTTTGATGTAACAATAGTATTCATTTAACCACCTCAATATGAACAATGTTCATTATACTGTAATATTATTATATTGTCAAGAGAAATTAAAAAATATATAGTAGTTTCTAATATACCATATAATTCAAAAGCTTATTATCCGCAGAGCGATATAGGAGCTTGCATGTGCCAGATATATTGATAAAAATTTATGTGAAAAATTTTAAGTGTTTTCACTTTTTTTACCGTACTATATATGACCGGTTAATCAAATAGAGCAAGAGGTGATGTCTTTGAATGATGAGAGAACTATATCAGCCATTAAAAAGAAAGAGGAAGCTGCAATCAATGAGGTTATTGAAAAGTATTCAAAGCTTCTTTGGTCAGTTTCTAGTGCAGTTCTGAACAATATCGGTTCTGTACAAGATGTTGAGGAGTGTGTTGCAGATACGTTTATCTACCTATGGGAGCACCCAGATAAGTACGATCCGCAACGCGGGAAATTGAAAACATGGTTGTCGATTATTGCGCGAACACAGGCGATAAACAGATGTCGAGAAATAGCAAAAAAGAATACGATTCCTCTTGAAGATGTGGGATTTATTGGTCAGCTTGGCATTGTCGATAACATTTTTAAAGAGGAAACACGACAAGCACTTCTCGCGGCAATAAAGGCTTTGGGTGAGACAGATCGTGAAATCCTAATGCGGCGTTACTACTATGAGCAAAAACCCAAAGAGATTGCTATTGCGCTGGACATGAGTACAAAGCAGGTGGATAATCACCTTTACCAGACAAAGCAAAAATTACGGGCAGCACTTTCCAATTAGAGAATAGGAGGTCAGTCAATATGGATTCTTTTAACAAGACAAACTTGCAGAATATAAAAGAAATTTTTGAAGAAAAAGCAGGCGTTAGCTTGAGAAGCAAGCATCGCCGCCATTCCTTCATAATGACCATAGCTGTTGTGGCTGTAATGGTATGTTGCTTAACCATGACTGCGTTTGCAATTAGCTTATTTTCTTCTTTGGAGGGGGACGACTTAGTAATTTCCGCCACCTATGAGGGGAATGGTATTGTGCTTGTTCAGATTGAAAATCGATCTGACAAGAATTTAAGCTTTCAGCAGGAATTAAAGCTTATGCTATGGTCTACCAGCGAAGAAATTGTGCCAGTTTCCAATAACATTGTGTTCAGTGGAAACGAAGTGGACGCACATGCAAAGGGCATTATAACAATAGATATTTCCAAGGCATATGATATAGCTATGTTGGAGCAACCGTTAGTTGATGACTATTACTATTTT
Source organism: uncultured Clostridia bacterium (assembly GCA_947088195.1). Taxonomy (GTDB): domain Bacteria; phylum Bacillota; class Clostridia; order Lachnospirales; family Lachnospiraceae; genus RGIG8607. The sequence continues at coordinate 5,866 of CAMUFS010000103.1, read as the reverse complement.
ATTTTGACAAATAACAATTTTGCTTTTGGTCAGGATTGGATGTGTCCAGTTGATTTTGCGGAAGCTATTATGACGCCGCGCGAAGATCCCACACCTATCACTCCCATGGAAGCAGATTCGGCTCTTATTGCTAAGATTATGGAGGAACTCAAGCCCTATTTTGAGAGCTATACTACAAATCGAACAGAGGGACGTGAGCTCTCTGCCCAGTATTTGTCATTGTGCCAACAACTGCTGGATCAGATAGATGGTAAAATTGTTCCTTCTGTCTCTCCAATGGAATTGACAATAATAGATGACAATACAGATGTTGTTTTTGATCCTTCTGTACCATCCGATATGCAATTACAGCTTACTGGGCTGCACCGCCGAACAACGGATGGATATGATAAAATAATCGGGGCATCTGAGGGCGAGAGTGCGTTAGTTTTGAGTGCATATCTTCCACAGCGCAAAGGAGATATTGATGGCGGCGTGGATGTTCCTCTGCTTTATGTTTTCATATATGAAAGGAATGCTATCCAAAGTCTGCAGGATTATGTATTTATCCGCGGTCAGCTTATGACCTTTGAGCAGATGGAGCAGTACAAGATTTATGAGGATGGGAAGTATATTTGTTATGATGCCAGCGGTTTGTTCTATTCCGATCTCCGTCGATATGTAGAGAGCATGGTTAGTCAAAGAAGTGATGTTTATTTCGATGAGGAGGTTTGGGAGCGTGTGCAAAATATCTATAACTATTATAAAGAGAACTTGGGAACACTTCTTGGATACAGAGATGTCTCAAGGAGCGATATTTCTGTCAAGGAAGATCAAGGGAATAGTTATGAGGAAATGCCAACTACTTCAAGAAATCCTGAAGAATTTCAAACGGAAATGTGTTTGGATAATCCAAATAATCCTGTAGCTGAACAAAATTACAGTGTCGGTGAGCCTAACTGGAATGACTGAGTCGTTTAATTTGTGCCAAATTTAAGTGATATAGCTTGCTATGTACCTTTATTTGGCACAAATTTTTCACAAATTGTGACGTGTATATGAGAGGTATTCTTAAGATATGCTCTAGTAAAGCATTTAAAGGAAAACAAGGTTATACAATTTTTTTAAAGAGGTAGTTTTTCCATACACGCATATCACTAGGCAATTCCTGTAAAAGAGTAAATTGTCCCGCGGCAGCGATTTCTAGCTCCTGTAAGGTATGAGCAATAAAGTTGCGGTCATAGCTTTGACCGTCGATTTCCCGAAAACTCCATTCTGGTAATTTGCCATTTCCTTCACGTATTGACAATAAAATTAGTCCATTGCACGGCAATACCTTGGCCATCTGTTCAAACGCCAACGGCAATTTATCTGTTTCTATGTGAACCAGCCCAGCACTTAATAAAATGCCATCTACATGACCAATATCACTGTAATCCTCCAACATGTTCTGATGTAAGAAAAGAATATTGGGGTTGTGTTGTCTGGCAATAGCCAGACTTTCGGCACTGAAATCAATGCCAATTGCCTCAAAACCATAGGCTTGAATGCGCCTGCTGTCATAGCCTGCACCGCAACATAAATCCAATACGCGGCCTTTCTTGGGCAACATCCGTAAAAATTCGTGCAAACAGGAGGCGCCACCTTCTTCACTGTAACCTTGTTGTGCCCATTCATGGGCAGTTTTGTCATAATATTCTTGTGTTCCGTACATTGTTAAAACTCCTTTGATTATAAAGTTGTAATTAAGAAAAGACAAAGAACCGATATTTTTTTCATCCTTTGCAGGCTATTGCTTTCTTGACAAAAACAGTATATACCAAAAAAGGTGTGGAGTCTTTACTTTTTAAAATATTTAAGACAACTTTGGTAAAAATTTAAATTGGTTCATTTACAGATATTAATTTATGGATACCATGCCCCATAGTTTTATATTCTCTATACTCATATAAAATACAGCAGGAAGCGACGCATCCAAGATGGAAACAGGTGAGTTTTGTTGCTGTAGACGGGGCAGCATACCCATTTAGTTATTTTTATACTTTTTCCTCAGCTTTTGCAATTTCAAGCTGCAATAAATAATCAGATAAATATACAACAGTGTTAATAGCGTTAGAACAGTAAATAATATGGTACCTGCGATTGCAACGGGGTTACCGGTTTCCATGCATCGGATAAAATTTGGTAACACGCAGCAGATAAATATTATCGAAAGTGGAAATAAACGGGTTTTTACCACATGATTAATCATAGCAATCCTTGATTCGTTGTCAGAGAAAATTTCTCCATCTTGCTCAGAATTTATTTCTGATGCTGCTTTGCGGAAATACAGCCATCCAACACACCGGCCAATATATTCCCAGCCATAATCCCTGAAAAGCTGAAAATAATTACTGGTTTCTGCATTGTTTTTATAATCCAGCCGATATATAACTTCCTCTGGCATACATTTCTCGAAAATGTAGAAGCATGGCGGAATCAATCTGAATAGTTTCCAGCCGTTTTTATGCTGATTGTGCAGCCAAATTTCCTCTTCCTCATAATCCGCAATGGTAAAAAAGCGTATGGCAGTTTTTCTATTGTTCATTAATTTTCTCTCCTTTGCTGTTTTTATATAAGCGTTCTATACGGTTAATTTCAAGATTTAGGATTTCTTTCCCAAGTTCAGTAATGTGATATAGCTTTCTCTTTTCTTCTTCTCTTTCAAAAACAATCAGACCATCTTTTTCCATTTTAGAAAGCGTTCCGTACATCGTTCCTGCACTAATAATCAATTCTCCGCCTGTCATTTGCTTGACCTGCTGGCTGATTCCGTAGCCGTGCTGTGATTGCTGGAGACAGAATAAAATATAAAAGCCGCTTTCCGTCATAGGTACATAAATCCGCTTTATTTTACTATTCATAGGCATCCTCACTATTCCACCTCGATATATCGAACCTCTATCTATATTATATTGAACCTCGATATAATTGTCAAGTGCTTTCCGAAATCAGAACCACCAATAAGCACAGAAAGAATGAAGTTTGACAAGGAGCGTTAGAATTTAATAGATATATCAATGTGATTGTAATTGTGGTATTATATATTATATTAGAAATGCAAATCGGAAATTTATGGTTGCTATGAAACATTAATTAAAAAGGATGCAAGGTATGAATAGAATTGAAAAGGTTCGAGAAGTGGTCGATAATGTATTATTGAGTATGACAGATAACGATGAGAGAAGGTGTGCTTATATACATTTATATGGTGTTGCACAAGCTGCTGCTCTTATTGCCAAAAAGCGTAAAGAAAATATAGAACTTTCTATTATTGCAGCAATGCTACATGACATATATTCTTACAAAAATATGAACTCAACCGATCATGCGCATAAAGGGGCAGTAATGGCAAAAGAGATTTTGAATGAATTGAAAATATTCTCTCGTGAAGAAATTGACTTGATTTATTCAGCTATTTACCACCATAGTGACAAGGAGATTATAAATGAGTCGTTTGACGAAATATTAAAGGATGCAGATGTGATGCAACATATTTTCTATAATCCATTATTTGAAAGCAAGGCTCATGAATTGGAAAGATTTAATAATCTAAAAAATGAATTTGGGATGACTTGATAACAGACCGTTTATTTGCCTTTCTCAATTAAAGTTTGCGGAGGTATCAAAGGAAAGAGCAAAGGAGATATGGAGCATTTTCAGTGTTAAGGCATGGTACTGTTCTCCAAAGACAAAAATTTTTTATGTTATAATAAACATGACATATAGATGACATGTTTTGTTTGATATTATATGGAATAGAGGTTACAGATGAAGATAGATAGGCTTATTGGTATATTGTCTGTGCTTTTGCATCAGGGAAAGGCAACAGCTCCAGAGCTTGCGGAGAAGTTTGAGGTTTCCAGAAGAACGATCAACAGAGATATAGAAGCTTTGTGCAGAGCAGGAATCCCGATTGCAACTGTTCAGGGGGTTGGAGGTGGTATTCGGATTATGGATGGGTACAAGGTGGATGGGACTTTGCTGACTTCCACGGATATGCAGATGATTCTCGCTGGTTTAAGAAGCTTGGACAGTGTAAGTGGAAATAGATATTATAGCCAGTTGATGGAAAAGCTGCAGCCGGGCTCCTCCAATTTCGTCAGCGGGCGGGATTCCATTTTAATTGATTTGTCCTCGTGGCATAAAGAATCTCTGGCACCAAAGATTGAAATGATACAGACAGCGATTGCGGAAAAGAAAAAATTATTTTTTACCTATTATTCACCTAATAGCATAGGTGAGCGGGTGATAGAGCCATATTATCTTGTATTTCGTTGGTCAAATTGGTATGTGTGGGGATTTTGTGAAATGCGGAAGGATTTCCGTCTGTTTAAATTGAATCGGATGGATCCGATCCGTGTAGTAGCTGTTCCATTTACAGGAAGAGAAGTGCCGCTGCCAGATTTTTCTACAGAACATATTTTTCCGGGAGAGATCAGAGTGAAAGCATTGTTTGAGCCGGAAGTAAAATGGCGTCTGGTGGAGGATTTTGGACCGCATTGCTTTGAAGCTCAGGAGGATGGAAGGCTTTTGTTCTGTGGAAATTATACGGACAGGGAAAATCTAATTTGTTGGCTTTTAACATTTGGAAATAAGGCAGAGTTGCTTGAGCCAAAGGAAATTAGGGATGCTATGCGAGATATTGCAGAGCAGACTGTAAATATTTATAAGAAAGAGAGAGGAAGATAAATGGATTTTATTAGAGTGACAAGTGAAAATTTGGATAAAGAGCATATTTGTTGTGCAATATCTGGCGTGGAGGCGCGGAAGAAAAAGGAATGGATGAAAAGTCGTTTTGAGGAGGGGCTTATATTTCTCAAGGCAAATGTCAGGGGAAAATGTTTTATTGAGTGTATTCCAGCAGAATATGCGTGGGTGCCTGTAAAAGCAGAGGGATATATGTATATTAACTGCTTGTGGGTTTCGGGACAATATAAGGGACATGGATATTCCAATTCTCTTTTGGAGCAGTGTATACAGATCAGCAAGGCGGAAGGAAAGAAGGGGCTTGTAATACTTTCCTCTGATAAAAAAAGAGGATTTTTGGCAGATTCAATATATTTGGAACACAAGGGATTTCAGGTCTGTGACACGGCGATGCCATATTTTAGATTAATGGTGATGTCATTTGAAAATGGTGAGGACAAGCCTGTGTTTAGAGAACAGGTAAAACACCCAGAGCCTTATACAGAAGGATTTGTTCTTTATTATACGGATCAGTGTCCTTTTACTTCAAAATATGTGCCAATTCTTGCAAAGATGGCAAGAGAGAGGAACGTTGCATTTAAGGAAGTTCATTTTACCAGCGCAGAACAGGCGCAAGCCTCCTACTCTCCATTTTCGACCTTTAGTTTGTATTATAATGGTGAATTTCTTACACATGAAATCTTGTCAGAAAAAAAGTTTGAAAAGATACTTGCTGAGAAAAATTGCTGACGGGTTGATTTTTCTTTGTTGGAAAGGAAATAGAGATATGGCATTTGATTATAAAAAGGAGTACAAAGAATTTTATCTCCCCAAAAATAAGCCAGAGCTTGTAAATATCCCAGAAATGAATTTTATTGCGGTGAGAGGGAGTGGAGATCCCAACGGAGAGCACAGTGAATACAAGGCAGCTATAGGACTGCTTTATGGAATTGCATTTACAATTAAAATGAGCAAAAAGGGAAATCATCAAATCAGTGGATATTTTGATTATGTGGTCCCGCCTTTGGAAGGATTTTGGTGGCAGGATAGCATACAGGGAATGGATTATGGCAAAAAAGAAATATTTCAGTGGATTTCGGTTATTCGTCTGCCGGAGTTTGTCTTAGAAGAAGATTTTAGATGGGCGGTAAAAGAAGCA
>CAMUFS010000102.1 GCA_947088195.1 uncultured Clostridia bacterium | reverse complement strand
AACGAGGTTTCTCACGAGTTTAGCATCCGCTACGTTTTGAACTAAGCGGGAGCGCGGTGACAGAGGACCATAGGCAATTCTCTGGGCGGACCCTTCTAGAACATGATTCACCACCCCACAATCATAAATAGTCTATAAGGAGTATAAATTTCTCTATATTATACTAAAAAAGAGAGAGCTGTTCAAGCATATGCCAAAAACATATAGGTGTGCCATATTAGTGGTATATTTCTTCTACATGGGTCTTCGTATAAAAAAGACATATGGCTTACATCATTGTTCCATACGTCTTTATGCCGTTATTATATTTGATTTTGTTTGATATAATATATTCTCATTCGATTGTTGACATTTGGTAAAACAATCCGTTAGCAGAAATACCTACGTTCAATTATCTAAACATTTTATTCCAGATTTCTTTTATTAATGGATTTTTAATTAAAAATCCTACTACAATATAAACAAAACCGCCTACTACGATAGATACACATAACCTAATTATTATTCCAATTTCCAATTTATGTACCAAGGCAACAGCAAATATCATACAGCCTGTCTGAATCAAAATTTTTAAAATTATATTTTTATCTACGATTGTTTTTATATATTTCTTAGTAAATAAATATTGTGAAATCATAACTGTAAATTCTGTGAGAACAGAGGCTACTGCTGCTCCATTCTGTTGATAAACTGGAATCATAAAAGAATTTAACAACATATTTACGATAGCACCCAATAACACTGTCACAGTTAAAAGTCTCTCTATTCCAAAAACCATCATTAATTGTGTACCATAAATATTTCCTATAGAAAGAATGGGAATTAAAAGTGATAAAATTCGCAGGGTAGACGCAGCAGGCATAAATGCTTCTCCCAAAAAAACATATACCAAATCATCACTAATCTGCCATACCCCAACCATACATGGAATAGAAATAAATACAATAAATAAGATTGTTTTATTAATTAAATCTCTCATTTTGTCTGTTATTTTTTCTTTATAATAAATGCTTAATCTTGGAAGCAAAACTCCTCCTATTGCTGTGATTGCCACGGTAATCATTCTTGTTATTTTAATTGTATTAGCATAATATCCTACATTCGTATCACCACAAATTATCCCGATCATTGTAATGTCCATCTGGGCATAAATTTCAACTGCCACTGCTGTAGCAAATAGAAAAAATATCACCTTGAAATGGCGCCTGATTTCCAAGGATGATATTTTTCTCCATACTAAAATCTTTCTCACATGTACAATATTAAAAATATAATTTGCTCCATTTGTAATTGCAACAATCCATGCATATAAATAAATATCTTTTTTTGAAGTGACAAATATCCAAATACATATCAGCGATATTATCTTAATGGCTCCATTTCTCACAGTAATATATTGAAATTCCTCTATTCCCCTATAGAACCAATCAATATTAAAAAAATTTAATAAAAGTGTTACTCCTACAATAACATACATTTTTTTATCAATAAAATATTCATTTCTTATAATACAAAAATAGTAACAAACCAACGCAAACATAGTAGAGATACTATTTATTATAAATATTTCAAAAAATACTTTACTTCTAGATTCTATTGTTTGATTATTTTTAGCTATTTCACGAATACCATAATTTGGAATGCCAAGAGAGGCAGCCAGTGTAAAATAAGACACTATATTTTGTGCATATGTAACATGGCCAACCCCTTCTGGCATTAACACTCTTGACACATGTGGTATTGTAACAACTGAGACAAGCATATTTAATATTGTATAAGCAGCGTTACATATATAATTTTTAAATATTGATTTTTCTGCCATAATACTTATCATCCTTTTACTGCTTAATCTTCTTTATGTAATACTTCCTTTTCAAATTTTACTACTGCTTTTTCCCATGATCTCTGTTCTATCGTTTTCCTTCCAGCTACTGCAAGTTTTATTCTTAGATCTTTATCACTGATTAACTGAACAATATTTGTTACCATTGTATTAACATCCTTAACAGGACTCAAAAGAGCATTTTCATTATGAACAGCATATTCAAATACGCCTTTATATGCAGTAGATACAAGTGCACAGCCACAAGCCATACTCTCAGCACCTGTTAATCCATATCCCTCATCTATGCTGGAACAAATAAAAATTGCTGTATGATTATAGAGCTTTCTAAGCTGTCTATAATTTGCATTTTCTGTATAATTTACCCACTTTGGCAGCCAGCTTGGCCTTTTTGGCAGTCCAAAAAGTCTCACCTTAATATCTGGGTATCTCTCCTTTATCATCATAATTGCTTTCCATGTATAGCGGAACCCTTTATGTTCTGCTTTATGATAAAGTGCCGCTATTGAAAAAGCATCCCGCTCTTTAATGGGAATATCTATACCAAATTTCTTGGTGTCAATACAATTACTAATATATATACTTCTTGTGCCAGAACATGAATCGACAATCTTTTGTAGCCACCTTGCTATTACTACATTTTTCATCCAACAATATGTCTGCTGTACCTCCTTATCACTACATGTCCAATTCTCATAACCTTGAATAAAATAAATTTTCTTTCCCTTCTCCTCTGATAAACGATATACTGGACTTGCAGTCCTATAAGATGTCGCTATTATATAATTTCCATCCTTTACCTTATTATCACACAAAGTAAAAATAGTTTTCTTTTTTACCAAAGGATTTAATTCCATTCCTAACGGATATACTACTACAATTCCTGTACATATTAATCTGCGAATCCATTCTGGAAATCCTTTGTTGCTTAATGATAAGTCACATAAAAATAAAATACTTACATGATACCCCTTTTTTACCAAACGATTTGCATACTGAAAAACAATTTTGCATCCTCCACTTGGTCGAAATGGCGTACCCGGCAAAACAAAAGCAATTCTTTCTTTTTTCATCCAAACACCTCATTTTTTCCGATTTGTCATGCCCGCGCAAATACCATGACATATTGTGGTACTAACAAAAGTGGCATTGTCAGTTTTATATATAGAAACTTTTTTTGATGAAATACTGTCCCAGCATAACATACCATAGGTATCATCAGACAAGTAAACAAATCCACCTCTCTTGACAAAGCTTGAATGGGATATGCAAAAGTAGAAATGGCAATTCCTATTAGAACAATAAATGAAATACGTGATACCATCTTCTTATTGCTATAAGCCATAAGTAAAAACATACCCGTCACTATTATCACGAAAAATTCCCGCTTCTGAAATGCAAATTCAATATTTGCAAAATAACTGCCAAATGCATTGATATTAAAAAATTGAAAGAGTAATGTAATCAATGAAAGAGCAATCTTAACAGTATAATCTCCTATTCTCAATAAATAACATATAATACATATTCCCCATGTCATACATGCAGTTTCTTTTTTCATATGGACAGGCAAAAATTTTATAAATAATAAAATTAACACAAAGGTAATTGCTGTAGAATGTATTAGAACAGCCAATACACAACAGAAAAAAGAAAGTAAATATTTTTTCCTTGATAAAAACAATCCTATAAAACACAGTCCCAATGCTATTGACAAACCTGATCGGATTGCAACAGAAGTGTAATGAATACCTCCCCAAAATATATATAAACACCATACCATTAATAAATTAGAGGAACTCCATATTATCTTTTTCTGCTGTTCCTCTGCACATACATTTGCACAAAGCACAATACCATATACAGATAAGATGGAAATAGACATACTTACGAGAAAGAAAAATCCCCTGACTGAATGAAATAGAAAATTATCTACAGCCATAATAACTATAAATCCAAGTTCTATAGAATAATAACTTCTATTAAAAAACAGATCCCTTATAGATCCAATTTGCATTTCTTTTATTATCTTCACACTCTCTTGATAAACTTCCATATATGCAAAAGTATCTGGCGCATGTTCAGGACGAAATGCAGCAATAATAGAATTTATAATAACTAAAATAACAAGCACAAAATATCCCTGTGTCCGTTTTAATTTTATAAAACTGCAAAAAAGGCATATTATAAAACACAATGCAGCATACAAAATATACATAAAAGTATAAATGGGCATATAGATTCCTCTCTTATTTATCTGTCTATTTTATATCTGTAATGATCGATTTCATCAAAAGTAAATTTTAATTTTCTGTAATATGGCAAATAGGAACTATCGCAAACTGATTTTAAATAGAAATTCATCTCTCTTACCATTCGTAAAAGGTGAATTTCCCATTGATTATATTTACAGTATTTTCTTACCGTATAATAATCACTTGCATATCTATGATAATCAGCAAAAGCATTTCCTACTTTTTTTGTTGACTGTCCCTCTCTATGTACCACAACCGCTTTCGGATTATAACAGACTTTTTTCCCAATTTGACCCAATTTCACAGACATAATTCGTTCTTCTGAATATAAAAAAACATTTTCATCAAAATATCCTATCTCTTTAAAAACCTTTGCATCGATCAAAAAGCAACAACCAGATACCATTCCATAATATTTTTTCGACTCATTCTGTTCCGCTTTCACAAAACCTATATGAAATATCTTTTTTAAATAATAAAAAGGAACCCTGTCAAGCAATGCATAAAAGTAACTATATGTAGCGATTAATTGCTGTCCATCTTTCCCTTCCAGATTATAAACCTTTGGACCCACAACAGCTACTTCCTGTTCTATACTATCCAAAAGAATACTAATGACATCATTTTGAAAAATAATATCACTATTTACAATAGCAATATAATCTGCCCCATCCTTTACAGCTTTTTTTATTCCTATATTATTTCCTGCAGAATAACCTAGATTTTCGGCAGAGATAAGAACTTCTATTTCTGTACTTAATTGAAATCTTTTTATTAACTTATCCTGTAGCTTCTTTTCAGAACCATTATCGACTACATAAATTTTGTATTTTGCTTCACATTTCTCTTTTATGGAATCAATACATTGCAGCAATTCAAAATATGTATTAAAATTTACAATAACAATACCTACCATCGGATCTCCTTCACTTGTTTTTTAATAAATGATAAATTCTCTCCGAATTTTTTTGATCCCAATATGGAAAAATACTTCTATGGCTCTCTTCTGCTTCTCTTGAAAAAGAAAAATTGCCTTCTGCTAATCTATTCAATTCCTCCAACAAAAGTTCTATATCATGAAAGGTCTTCCCAAAAGGATTATTATGGTAATCAAAATACCCTTCGCCATATTGATGTTCCCGGTATTCTTTCTCATCAAACTGATAAAATAAAACCGGCTTTTTCATATATATCATATCAAAAAAGACACTGGAGTAATCCGTGATCATCACTGCTGCACTTTTCAAAAGCTCTTGAATGTCATAGTTCTTCCACGATGCCAACTTAACTTTACTACTTATTTTTTTTAAAATATCAAGATATCCCTGCATATTCCTGTGAGGATAAAAAATTATTTCCAACTGATATTTTTCTACTAACTTATCAAGTTTTTTGCTTTTCAGTAATTCTATCCATTTTCTACAATATTCTGATGTCTCAAAATCGTTATCCGAACCTTGATATTTTTTCGAATTAAGTTTAAACCAATACCGCCATGTTGGCATAATTAATACTTGCTTTTTATTTATCTTTCTATTATATAGATTGTCAAACCTTGGCATACCTGTTAAAGAAATAGTTTTCTTAGGATATCCAAATTTTTCTACAATAAAATTATATTCTGGAATGGTTGAGGTAATAAAGAAATCAATTTTCGATCTTTCAGCGTATAACCATCTTACATCATTTATAGTCACGCCATGTTGTAAAAAAACATTACATGTCTTAAAAATTCCATTTAATTCCATAAAAGAACAAAGCGCTGCATTGGGTTTCCCTCCTTTTTGAGAGCTAATATTATATTGACATAGAAAATATGCCACCCAATGCAAAATACTTCCATATTCTATAACTTTTCCTAATTTTCTTACTTTTTTATAATCGACAGAACGTTTTTTTATCGCATAGATACATATCTGTTGAGGCTGGTTTTCACACATATAACGAAAAAAACAATAGCCGTTGTCCCGTGCTTCCAATGGCTCCTCACAGATTAACCATAAATTTTTAAATTTCTTTTTATAAAAGGGCTGAATAAATAATGCAGCTACCATAGAAAAAATAGACAGATAATCCATTATTTTTACATCTTTTATCTTATCTAAAAAATAATCCCATTTTATCATTTCTTTATTCCTTTATTTCAAGAGTACCATCTTTCTTCCGCTATTTTTTTATATGTTTTCCAACTCTTTTTCCATAAATTAATGACTACATATTTCTTTATATTTATCAATCACACTTTTTATCTTATCACAGACAGGACCATCCACCACCAAAACAACCTCATTTGGTTTAACCGTCTGATCCACTATAACGCTTTGAAGTGCTCTGTCAAACCACTCAGGATTATCTTTTCCATATACACACATAGCTACTGAAAATGGCGGATATGATTCTAATCTCTTTTTTTCCCTTGCCTTTTCTCTTTTAGCGGAAAATGGCAATCTCTTATTCCTTACCACAGAATACAACCATGTCCTCCCTCGCACTGGCATTATCACTTCACCGACAAAGCGCACAGCTATATTATAAATAAACTGTCTTAGATGAATCATTTCATGTTTTAACATCCATGCCTGCAGGCGCATCTCACTAGAAAAATACCTCCATCCTCCTCGTCTCTCACTCATATTGTCACCAACACGAACATCTACAAGAATATCTGGTATATTAATGAATTTGCAGTGGTGTTCTGCCATCCTAAGCCACAGATAATAATCCTCTTCCCCGTACCAATCCTGATATCCACCAGAACGATAAACAGCCTCTTTTTTAACCATCACTGACACTTGATTCATGGGACATCTTTTTTTCATAAAACGAATAATATCTCTATGCTTTTCTGGCACTCTTCTTATACCAATCGGTTTTAATGGTGATGTTATAAATTCTGAAATTTGACCCCCTACTACATCAACCTTTTTATGTAATATAAATACAGAAAGCTGTCTCTCAAATCTTTTTTTACGGCTAATATCATCTGCGTCCATCCATGCCACAATGGAATGTGTACAATGTCGCAGTGCTTCTCTTCTAGCTCCTCCATGCCCCTGATTGACTGGCAAAAAAATAACTTTTAATTCCATTGCTGATTTCATAGGTATCCTCTTGTCAATTACTGCAATTTATATTCACCGCAGTATCTCCTTTGCCTCCTGTTGTTTCTTCCAATAGGTATCCCTGTCAATTTTTCCTGATGCAAGCAAATAATCTCCATAATCTGTCGCCGTCACCATTCCTTTTTCTGTGACTCCTTCACAGGCAAGAATCTTTAGAAATGTCTGAAATATAATTTTCAGATCAATCCAAAAAGTAATTTTTTCAATATATTCTAAATCAATACTTAATTTAGATTCCCAAGAAATTGCATTTCTGCCCCTGACCTGAGACAGTCCAGACAATCCTGGGCGCACAATATGCCTTTTTCTTTGTTCCTTTGTCATAAATACCATATCACGTACAAGTTGTGGTCTTGGTCCTATAATGGACATATCGCCCTTGATAATATTAATTAACTCCGGCAGCTCATCAAGGCTTGTTTTTCTCAAAATTTCTCCAAATTTTGTCAATCTGTCCTTATCGGGAAGCAGTGCTCCACTGGAATCCCTTTTATTTGTCATAGTTCGAAATTTATAAAGATAGAATATCTTCTCTTTTCCTGTTATTGGATCTATGATTCCTGGTCTTTGTTGCCTAAAGATCACTGGCGATCCCAAGTTAATTCTTACCATTATTGCAATTATTCCAAGTGCAGGGCTTATTAGAATCAAAGTCCCTAAAGCAAGAATCACATCCAACGGTCTTTTCATATATTTTCTATATACTCCATACGTTCTACCCCTGCCGATCATTATTTGATTCTCCTTAAAACCAAATTATCCAAAACATCTATATATAATATCTATAATTCTCTTTTGTTGTTCCATAGTCATTTTAATATCAGATGGAAGACACAATCCTCGTTCAAAAATATCTGCCCCAACATCTATTCTACTTCCTTCTTCTATATAAGCATTGCTTTTCGCCCTGCCTGATCCCTCTACCGTTATAAATGCATGATTTTGATAAAGTGGCTGCATATGCATTGGCTTCCAAATAGGTCTTCCTTCTACACGATAATAACTCAACGCTTCTAAAATCTCTGTAGGACAGCTTTCCCTCTTTCATGAATCCATGCAACATTTTCTTCCCCACGCACTTGAAGAGCCATGGCATCTCTATTAATTATGTAACATGACAACCAATAGTTTGGCTCACTATTATCTGCATCAAATGGATTCATTGAACCCGGCAAATCTTTTAATCCCTCTTTATAAGTTTCGTAAATCCTTTTCTTTATCCCTATATGTTCTTCCAAATACTCACTTTGTCCGCGCACAATCCCAGCTATCACATTACTCATACGATAATTGTATCCAACCTCGGCATGCTGATACCAAGAAGCCTTCTCCCTGCTCTGTGTACTCCATTTTCTTACTTTATCTGCATCCTGCCTGTTATTTGTCAAAAACATTCCACCAGAACTGCCTGTAATAATTTTATTTCCATTAAAACTAATACAACCACAATAGCCAAAAGAACCCGTTTGCATATTTTTATATTTCGCTCCCAGAGATTCAGCCGCATCTTCTATAAGAATTGCATTATGTTGTTCAACTATCTGTTTTATCTCATCTATTTTCCCAGGTGTACCATAAAGATGTACCATAAGAATTAATCTTACATCAGGATATATTTGAAATGCTTTCTCCAGTGCATCAGGATCCATATTCCAAGTATCATACTCAGAATCAATAAAAACCGGCTCTCCTCCCTCATATACCAAAGGGTTTACTGTCGCAGCAAATGTCATATCAGAACAAAACACACGCTTGCCAAGCAAGCTACCACCATGCCCAATCCCTGATGGTGTTGAAATACCACTGCTGCTTCCATATAATTTCTCTGCTGCAAGTTTCACAGCTAAATGAAGTGCTGCTGTTCCTGAAGAGAGCGCCACCACATACTTAACCCCAACTTTTTCAATAATTTTATTTTCTAAGCAGTCAATATTCCTGCCCACTGTACTCATCCAGTTTGTGTGATACGCTTCTGTCATATACTCTAACTCCCTGCCATGCATGGTAGGTGAGGCAAGCCATACCTTTTCATCCAACGGTTCAACACCTTGAAATCTCGGATCTAAATTAAAATCATACATAACCTATCACTCCCCATCTTC
>CAMUFS010000101.1 GCA_947088195.1 uncultured Clostridia bacterium | reverse complement strand
ATCTGATGCACAGCAATGGATTATGAAACTTCACAATGACGGTAAAGGCTACAGCACGATTACCAGCGTGCGGGGAGTTGTAAAACCTGCGTTTCAGATGGCATACAATGAAGATATTATCCGCAGAAACCCATTTGATTTTAAACTGACCGATGTAGTGCCGAATGATTCGCAAAAACGGATTGCCATGACCGAGGAACAGCAGCAGATTTGGATGGATTTCATAAGGGAAGATAAAACTTATACCAAATACTATGATGAGTTTGTTGTCCTGTTGGGAACGGGGATGCGTGTCAGCGAATTTTGCGGCTTGACGAAAAGTGACCTTGATTTCCAAAATCGGAGAATCCGTGTTGACAAGCAGCTTGTCAGGGAACGTGGCGGCAGATACTATGTGGAAAAAACTAAGACAGAGTGTGGATGCCGATTTATTCCAATGACAGAGGAAGTGTATCACAGCTTGAAGAATATTCTTGCCAACCGTCCGAAACTGAAAACAGAAGCAATAGTAGACGGTTACAGCGGTTTTCTTCTGATTGACAAAGACAATCACCCGAAAGTGGCGTTACATATCGAGAATGAGATGCGGTGGGCAATGAAGAAATACAAAAAATTGTACCCGGACAATCCATTGCCGCATATCACGCCTCATGTGTTCCGTCATACGTTCTGTACCAACATGGCAAATGCAGGAATGGATATTAAAACCTTGCAGTATGTTATGGGGCATTCTGATGTGGGAGTGACACTGAATGTTTACACTCATGCCAGTTATGATCGGGTAGCGGAACAAATGACAAAGATTGTCGGCTTTTACAGTGAGAAGGATATTGATAAACAGAGAAAATCAGGTTGAAAATGAATCAAATCACTACACCAATTACTACACCATTTGCCCGTAAATTTGCGTAGATTTATAAAGAAATGCGTAAGTTTAGAGCAAAACACCAAAAATGAAAAAAGCGCCGAAAAGCTTGAAATATCAAGGTTTGAAGGCTTATGAAGGGATATAAAAGATATGATTAAAATACTATTCGTCTGCCACGGCAACATCTGCCGCTCTCCAATGGCTGAATTTGTTCTGCGAGATATGGTAGCAAAGCAGGGGCTATCCCAACAATTTATAATTGCCTCTGCTGCCACAAGCACGGAGGAAATTGGGAATCCCGTACATCCGGGAACAAGGAGAAAGCTTAAGGAATTTAATATTACAACAGATGGAAAATATGCAGTTCAGCTAGTAAAGAAGGATTATGACAAATATGATTATTTAATTGGTATGGACAATGCCAACATCAGAAATATGGAGCGTATGTTAGGGCATAGGGGTGGGAAAATCCACAAGCTTTTAGAGTTTGCTGGCATGGATGCCGAGGTGGCAGATCCATGGTATACAGGTGATTTTGACAGAACCTATCAGGATATCAAGAAAGGCCGTGAAGCATTGCTTACACATATTTTATCGCAAGCTTAACAATCTTATTATCCACAACCAAGATTTATTATAATTTCTATATAATATCCATATGCAATTATATAAAGGAGGAATACAGATTTGAATATAAAAGATATCCAAGGCAGTCTACCCCAGATTACAAAGGAACAGATTTTAAACATTGCTTATCAAACAAGAGATCACAAAGGAGTGTTGGCTTTACTTGCAAAGAGTGAGGAAGGGCTGCTTCTCTGGGAAGTTTGTCAAAGACCAGAGGACGATCCTCCAAAGACAAGACGCCGCAGAAAGATACGCACAAACAGGGAAGTGCAAAAGGAAGCTTTTAATCAAGGTAGCAGTCCATTTCTTCAAGGGGTAAAGTTTGGAGAACATACTTTTTCTTTAGCCTCAGCGTCAGGAGGTTATATAGGAGAATCTTATAATAAACAGGATAAATTTCGTCTCATTTATCTTCTCACAAAAGGAGTGAAAGTTGGGATTTTGGAGGAGGAACCCCTTACCAATTTAATGTTAAACTGTTACCAATTTGCTGATAAGGATATGCCAGAACTTTTGCCAAAGGACTTAGAGCAGGTGGAATTGACATTTGAGGCAAGGCATATTCCAGTGCCGGTCAATAGGAGATGTAAGCTTTCTTCTGGAACTTATAAAAAACCCCGTGTAATTAAGATAACTGGGGAAGAGGAAGTGACAGTTTATATTAGCGGAGTTACTTTTTACGATATATGGAAACAGGCGGAGACAGAGTTTGAAGATAAGAAATACCAAGATCGATTTACCAAAGAGGAGATCGCCAAGATGAAAAAACAGTATTTGGATATGTTGCCATCTATCTGTCCAAAAGATTGTGTTTTGCCAGTGATTGAGTATGAGAGTGACAAAAATTATCAGATGCAGTTTTTTACTACGGATTTTTTGCGAAGAGATGAAGAGCGAAGTGGAAGCAGTTTTATGTTGCTGGGGCTACGCTCAGATAAGCAGACGGGACCGATGGGGTTTGAGAGTAGAGTGTGCAAGCTGGAGCCTGTGAAAAAAGGTTATGAGGGAAGCTTTGAGGTAGAGCTTTTTTATTATTATAAAGTGTTACCTCGTCAAGTGGTATGGGGACAAAGGGTATAGAAGAAGGGCATTTCAGATACATAAAAGAATGTCTGCTTTACTTTTATATAAAACAGTGATAAAATATGTGTTAGCTGGGGCAAGGGAAGCTTTGTCCCATTCTTAATGTACAGAGAATGATTCGAGTATATTTGAGGATCTGGTGCACGTTTTGTATACAAGGATCTATAATATGTCATAGATTTGTCGAAAATAATTCAAATATACTTTGGAAAAAAGAAAAAGGAGAATTTCACATGAAGATACTGTTTGTATCCTTGGGTTGTGATAAGAATCTGGTGGACAGTGAGGTGATGCTGGGATTTCTTGGGGAGAATGGTTATACCTTTACGGATGATGAGGCGGAGGCAGAGATTGTGATTGTTAATTCCTGCTGCTTTATCGGGGATGCGAAGGAGGAGAGTATTGATACCATTCTTCAGATGGCAGAGCTTAAAAAGACAGGCGTGTGCAAAGCTTTGATTGTGACCGGCTGTCTGGCGCAGCGCTACAGAGAGGAGATTAAGAAAGAGATACCAGAGGTGGACGGCATTGTCGGCACAGCGGCTTATGATACGATTGTGGAAGTAATCAACCGTACACTTGGTGGGGAGCTTGCAGAGAGCTTTTGTGAGCTGAAGCGTCTGCCAGATGTGGGGACAAAGCGTGTGCTGACTACAGGTGGCTGGTATGGATATTTAAAAATTTCGGAGGGCTGTAATAAAAACTGCAGTTATTGCATTATTCCTAAGATTCGGGGGCCTTATCGCAGTGTGCCGATGGAGGAGCTTGTATTGCAGGCACAGGCACTTGCCAGTAAAGGTGTGAAGGAATTGATTTTGGTAGCGCAGGAAACTACGCTCTATGGATATGATTTATATGGAGAGAAAAAACTTCCCATGCTGCTTAAGGAGCTTTGTAAGGTGGAGGGAATCCAGTGGCTTCGCCTTCTTTATTGTTATCCTGAGGAGATCACAGAGGAGCTTGTGGAGACAATAAAAACAGAAGAGAAAATATGTCATTATCTTGATATTCCCATTCAACATGCCAGTGATTCTATTTTAAAGCGCATGGGAAGAAAGACAAATAAAAAGCAGCTTTGCTCTATGATACAGCATCTGCGGGAGGAGATTCCCGATATTGTGCTCCGCACTACATTGATAGCTGGATTTCCGGGAGAGACAGAAAAAGAGCATAGGGAAGTTTTAGAATTTGTAGATGATATGGAATTTGACAGGCTTGGTGTTTTTGCCTATTCGCCGGAGGAAGATACAAAAGCGGCATTGATGGAGGGACAGATTTCTGAGGAGCAGAAGGAAGCTTGGCGGGATGAGATTATGGAGCTTCAACAACAGATTGCTTTTGAGAAAGCGCAGGATATGGTTGGGCATATATTTGAAGTGTTTATAGAGGGCAAGCTTGCTGATGAAGATGTTTATATGGGAAGAACCTATATGGATGCTCCAAATGTGGACGGTTATGTTTTTGTAAATACACGCAGGGAACTGCTTTCTGGTGATTTTGTCAAGGTTCGGATAACAGGTGCCTTAGAATATGATTTGATAGGAGAGATAGAGCATGAATTTGCCGAATAAACTTACGATTGTGCGAGTTTTATTAATACCCTTTTTTGTGTTTTTTATGTTGACGGATTATCTCGGAGGGGTGTCAAAATGGATTGCGTTAGGTATCTTTGTCGTTGCCAGCCTCACTGATCTGCTAGATGGAAAGATTGCGAGAAAATATAATTTGGTGACAAATTTTGGAAAATTTATGGACCCCTTGGCGGATAAGCTTTTGGTGTGCTCTGCCCTAATTTGCTTTGTAGAGCTTGGCGTGTTGCCATCATGGATAGTGATAATTATTATAAGCAGGGAATTTATTATCAGTGGATTCCGGTTGATTGCTGCTGATAACGGACTTGTGATCGCAGCAGGATATTGGGGCAAGCTTAAGACAGTGTTTCAGATGGTGATGATTATTTTGTTGATTGCCGATCTGCCATTTGCAGGAATGGTATGGGTGGAACAGGCTGTAATTTATATTGCACTTTTCCTTACTGTGGTATCGTTGATTGATTATTTACAGAAGAATAAAAATGTGCTGAGAGAAGGGAGCCAGAAATAATGGTAGTGGAGATTGTTTGTGTGGGTACAGAGCTGCTTTTGGGAAATATTGTAAATACCAACGCAGCTTTTTTGGCAGAGCAGTGTGCGGCTCTTGGGCTTTCCTGCTATTATCAGAGTGTGGTGGGAGATAATGAGGAGCGGCTAAGTAACACACTTACTTTTGCGATGGAGCGCAGCGATGTAGTAATTTTGTGCGGAGGTCTTGGACCAACACCAGATGATTTGACCAAAGAGACTGCAGCGAAGGTGTGTGAGCTCCCGCTTGTGGAGGATGTTCATACAAGGGCAATGATAGAGGCTTATTTTGAAAAAAGTCAGTGGAAGGTTATACCAGACAATAACTGGAAGCAGGCGATGGTCCCAGAGGGAGCTATTGTGATAGACAATCATAATGGCACGGCACCCGGTATTATTATTGAAAAAAATGGAAAGTCAGTGATACTGCTTCCGGGTCCTCCCAATGAATTGATACCAATGTTTAAAAATGATGTTGCTGGATATTTAAATCGCCTTCAACCAGAAATTATATGTTCCAAGATGGTAAAATTGGCTGGAATTGGCGAGAGTCAGGTTGCGGATGAGATCGATGATATGATACAGAAGCAGACAAATCCAACGATTGCAACTTATGCTAAGACAGGGGAAGTACATCTGCGCGTGACAGCAAAGGTAAAGAACGAGGAGGAGGCAAAGAAGTTAATTAAGCCGGTGGTGAAGGAGCTTCGGGAGCGCTTTGGAAATTATATTTATTCTGTGAAGGAGGAAGAGACACTTGAGGAGGCGGTGGTGAAGCTTTTGGGCAAACATGATCTGTCGCTTACAACTGCGGAATCCTGCACAGGCGGATTGTTGGCAGGAAGGCTTGTCAATGTGCCGGGAGTGTCAGATGTATTTAAGCAGGGCTTTATTACTTATTCAGATAAGGCAAAGAGAAAGCTTCTTGATGTCAATAAGACGACGCTGAAAAAGTATGGCGCGGTCAGTGAGGAGACAGTGAAAGAGATGGCAAAGGGCGGTGTGTTTGCCACAGATTCGGATGTCTGTGTGGCGATCACGGGAATTGCAGGCCCAGATGGCGGAAGTGAAGAGAAGCCAGTCGGCACAGTGTACATAGGATGCTATATTAAGGATAGGATTATGGTGGAGAAGTATTTGTTTAAGGGAAATCGTGCCAAGATCCGAGAATATTCGGTAGTTCGGGCGCTGGATCTGTTAAGGCGCAGCATACTGGAGCATTATGAGGACAGTAAATAGACATCAGGGTTGGGGTAAATGTTAAAGATTGCGGTCTGTGATGATGATAAAAAAGTACTTGATAGGACACTTGAGCTGTTAAAGGATTATAAAAAAGCTCCGCTTCAGGCCGATGGCTACCAGAGCGGGGAGGAGCTTTTGGCAACTAGAAAAAGATATGATATTTTATTGCTAGATATCGATATGGGTGGGCTTAACGGAATTGAGACTGCACGGCGCATCCGTGCGGTGGATAAGGAAGTGAAGCTGATATATATTACAAACTACAGTGATTATACTATCTTTGCTTTTGCTGTGCACGCATTTGCCTATTTGCTTAAGCCGGTGAAGAAAGAGGAGCTTTTTGCACAACTGGACGAGGCGTGTCTCTATGGGATTCCTAATCCGGGGCCAAAGCTAGAGCTTAATGCAAAGGAGGGGATTGTGCATATTGTTCCAGCCGATATTTTATATTTTGAATATCTGGAGCGGCAGGTTTTGATGTATACGACACAACGACTATGGCATTTAAAACAGCAAATTACCCAGATTGCAAAGGAATTTGAGCCATATGGCTTTGCCATGCCACACAAAAGCTTTGTGGTCAATCTCTATGCTGTGCAAAGGATTTATGGATATGAGATCACATTGACGGATGGTACAAGGATTCCGCTGTCTCAGAAAAGGTCCGCACAGTTTCGCAGGGAATTAAATGAATATCTTGCAGAGGGAGGAAAAGCAGCATGGACATAATGGTTTATCTGCTTCTCCCCTGTGTGGGAAGCATTTTTTTGGTGGGAAGTATGTTTTACGGCGCATATCGCATTGCGGCTCCTACCAGTAGATTTTCAGTAAATTCATTTTTTCTGGTCAGTGGCTTTATTATTGTCAATGTAGCATGTTCGATGTTTGGGAACACTTGGTTAAATTTGTTATTTATATTGCTGTTTCCCATTGCTGCTTGGAAGATCTATAAGGTTCCAGCTATTTTTTTAATACCATATAGTATATTGTCAGTGGCAGTGTTTTTGACAGATGCCGTAGGGGTGCTTGTCTTTCAGACACTATGGATTATGAGAATTATATATTTAAACTCCATGGAGCTTGTCTATATTTTACAGATTGTTGTTATCAGAGTCATAGAATTTATGGTTGTGATGTTGGTGACAATGGCGGCTGGAAAAAAGGCAGGGAGGCATATTAGGACAAGACAGGTAGTGATCTCAGTTTTGGTTCCCTTGTACTCTATTTTCAATATGTATTGCATGTTGTATTTGATGCAGATCTATATGATAAAAGAGTCGGTGGCATTGTTTGTGTTGAATGTTATTTTTTTAATAGGGTTAAACATCTATTTTTGCGTGCTTGTTGATATTATGAGCGAGAATTATAGGCTGGAAAATGAGAGAAACTTATATCGCCAGCAGGCGCAGCTAAAGCATGAATATTATGAAGGAGAAGAGGAAAAATACGAGGAATCCAGAAAATTAATCCATGATATTCGAAATCATATCCATGCTATGGAGGAGCTGTATCACACAGAAGAGGCAGCAGATGCAGAGCGCTATGCCGTTGATATTCAGAAATTGCTCAACAGTTTTCAGCAGACATACTATACTTCTGAAAAGCTATTGAATATTATATTAAATGACAAGGTGCAGAGAATGAGGCGAGCAGGGATTCAGATTGATATTCGGATAGGGGAGATCGATCTAGGATTTATGCGAGAGGTGGATGTCACAGCTTTATTTGGCAATCTTTTGGACAATGCTGTGGCTGCTGCCGAGAGATGCAACAATGCATATATACGTCTGCGCGTCAATAAAATACATCAATTCTTATCTATATATATGGAAAATAGTTGTGATAAGGAGCCAGAGAGGCTTGGAAAAGGATTTCGTTCCCATAAGCCGGAGCATGAAGGATTAGGAATACAAAATATAATAAGAACCACAGAGCAATATGGCGGAGATGTACAATTTAATTGGAAGAGCGGTGTATTTTATACAAAGATTATGTTGTGTCTGTCTTTTAAGAGCGATATGCAATACCTTAGGTAAAGCATATTGCTTTTTTTGTGAGAAAAAATTAAGATAAGGATATAGGAAGCATCCGTTTATAGTTAAAAAAAGCTTTATGAGTAGATACAGAGAGGAGAATGGATATGTTGGTAGTAAGCTTATTGTTTGGAATAATCGTATGTTTTGTCCTTCCCATTGCTGGCTTGATTTTTTTGAGAATTCGCAAAAAGGGCACAGGAAAAGCATTTCTTTTTGGGATGCTTGCGTTTACCATCAGTCAGTTTGTGATAAGGATTCCCATTCTTACCTTACTTCTTCCGCAATATGCGTGGTTTACTATTCTTGCCATGCAGCCATGGAAGTATGGTATATTTTTGGGTTTGACGGCTGGTGTGATGGAGGAAGGGGCAAGATGGATCGCTATACGCTTTTTTTTAAAAGATAAAACTAATATAGAGCATGGCTTAGCGTTTGGTTTGGGTCATGGCGGAATAGAAGCCATGGTTTTGGTGGGGATTAATTTGGTAGTGTCACTTATCATGATAATAGTGGGGCAGGGTGATCTGCTTCCAGCCACTCCATTTATGGCATTTCTTGCTGGCTATGAACGTCTTTTTACCATAGGATTTCATATAGGAGCATCGCTATTGGTTATGTATGGTATACGTGTGGGAAAAGAAATTCGCTATGTGATAGCTGCCATTATATTACACACGGTTATGGACGCTGCAGTTGTGATTTTATCGGCAGTATATAATGTGAGTAGTGTAGGAATTGAAATTTATGGTACGGTTATGGCAGTGATAACTTTGGCATTAGGAATTTATGTTTATTGTAGAAAAGATAATTTGATGTAAATTTTTGATTAAAGCATAGAAAAGGAGAAGAAAATGAGAGAAAAAATGAATGGAAAAAAAGGATGGATTCGATTGGTATCTGTATGGTTGATAGTTTTTGCCATTGCAGGCTGTAGTTCGACAAAACTTTCGGATGCTTTTGACGAGGAAACCGTGAAAGCTACAGCACAGACAGCGGTTGATTATCTGATTGCAGGAGAGTATGGAGAGAATGTGGCGATGATGAGTGAGACAGTAAAAGAAGGATTAACAGAGGAGATCCTTGCCACAAATATGGAGGCGATGAATGAGTTGACGGGAGCTTTTAAAGAATATAAAAGTATTGCCGTTATAGGACAAAAAGACTCTGAAGGCACAGAAATGGCGGTGGCAGTGATAGTGGCAGTCTTTGAAAATCGAAATGTAACTTATACCATTTCTTTTAATACTGATATGGAAGTAGTTGGGTTGTGGATGAAATAAGTAGGAAAAGAAGGTATCATACTTTATACGAAATATAGTTATCGTTTATTTGTATATAGGAGAATCATGTTCGAGA
>CAMUFS010000100.1 GCA_947088195.1 uncultured Clostridia bacterium | reverse complement strand
CATATATGGAATAAAGTGAATCCTATGGAGATAGAGGAAGTTTCTGAGACAATGGCAAGAAGACCATGGCGTCCGCCGGGACCGGGCATGATGCCCCCACCCCCGCCAGGACCCGGTATGCCCCCACCTCCACCGCCGCGAAGAAATAACTGGTTTCAGGATGCAATACAAGCCTTGCTGTATGATGAGATGTACCGCAGGCGCTGCAGATACCGGAATGGAAGATGTAGAAGATGGAGAATACCATAAAAATAACATGGTTATGAGAAGGGGCCGCCCAGAGAACTGCCTATAATCCTCCGTCACCCCGCTCCCGCTTAGTTCAAAACGTAGCGGACACTAAGCTCGTTTAAAACCTCGCTAAGTGCCGACGTTTTTCAATAGGTTCCGTAGGACCATAGGCAGTTCTCTGGGCTACTTTTTCGATGTGCTAGTACTACAAGCGAGTAAACTGAAATTATTCTGTCCAAATTTGATAGAATGAATTTCTTTCAATCAAGAAATATTGAATAATTAATGATATTTGAGTTAAATATTTTTGACTTCAGACAATATCTTTAATTTGTTCACTGTAGCGCTAGAGTGTGTGTTAAAAATACATTAGTTTAGGTCAGTTTACAAGGGATAGGCCTTGCTCTGCGGGAAGCCCACAAGGACGATTTTTTCAGCGTCCCGGAGGACGACCCACTGAAAGAATTTCTGGAAACTGCTGGTGAAATTGCCAGCCTGAACAGCGACACCGGACAAGCGTCTTTGGCGTTTATCCGCAAATGGCTCAAGCTGAATTACAGAAAGCTGTCAGAGGAAGAACGGAAGTGGCTGAAAAAGATTGCGGAGAAATCTGACTTGCTGAAAAATCCAAACCCGCAGAGGGGACGGAAATAGAAATAAAATTGAGGGAGTACTATTATGAAACGAATATGGACATTGTTGCTGTGTATGGTATTGATTTTTTCGTTGAGCGCCTGTGCAGAAAACAAGCCAAGCCAAATGTATATTGAAAAAGCACAATTAACAAAGGAAGAAGAGAATATTGCTGAACTATTAGGATTAAATCAAGAACATCTTCTGTATGATTTTTCCATAGATGATACTGTAAAAAGTATGCAAATAAATACCTACGAATTGATTGACGGAGAATGGCATATAGTTGCAGGTGGTGGGGGTCAAACATTTGAGGACTCGGAAGGGCGGCTTGCTCTCGGCTTTGATAATATCGCAGACGGATTAAGAATTGCTACACAAAGCGAACATAATAATGGTTCTACATCATATTTCAAAGAGAGTAAGAATGATATTGCTGGTATGGGATACGCTACTTCCACTTTGACTGATAAAAGGGAAATTGTTTACGATCAAGAAATTCCATTAGTTGTACAAATAATAACTTCCAAAAATGAAGTACATTCTTATATGGTCGATTATTTTTTTCAGCCAGAGGAATATGAAAAATATGATTATGAATATGTGTATGCCATCACTATTCTTTTCAGCCAGAAAGAGGTAAACGAATTAACAAACTAACTGCTAAGATTATGAGGAGAAATAGCAAAGCCGGGCGTTAGCCCGTTCATTTCAGCCTTGACAGTTTCCTGCTTTCCTGCCGGTTCAAATGCCCTTGCTCTCTCGGTTGGCAACGGCATTTTCACGGTAATGCCAACCGAGCATATAACACACTATACTTTGCTTCGCAAAGTTGTGTGCCAAATGGTGCGTTGCCCTCTTTGAAAACCGGCACTATACTCCCCGCCGGGAGCATAGAACTGGTTGTTGTCAGCAGTCCATTTCACGGCCTGTGTGTAGTTCTTTGTAAGTTGTACTTTACAAATTTTGAGATAACACATTTTTTACAGTTTATAGAATTATATTTGTATCTTGACATATGTCTACTGTTATATTTTATTATCTCTATAACTCAACATAAGACGGATAATCAAAAATAGTAAACATACCAAAAAAATAGCGTAGCGAACTGGTTATAGTCCTACGGAACCTATTGAAAAACGTCGGCACTTAGCGAGGTTTCTTACGAGCTTAGTGTCCGTTACGTTTTGAACTAAGCGGGAGCGGGGTGACGGAGGACTATAACCAGTTCGCTGCGCGGACCTCCCTCAAACATGATTCTATATATTTTATTCTCCTCCAACCCATTCTAAAAATGTCCCCTTCTGCTTAAAATGAAATTCTAACATTCAGATTATAGAAATTTTAGAATTTAAAGGAAAAAAATGGTTGAGCTTTTTTCATAAAGATCTTACAATATAGTCATGGAAGCCATATCGATCCTTAGTACTGGTTTTTATGGCTTTTTCTTTCGCAAATAAATGTCTATAAAAAGAAATGGAGAATGATATGAAGCAATATGAAGCGCTGGCTTCTTTTTTTAATGATAAATGCATACAAATGGTACTGAGTAATCCAAAGAAAAAAGGAGAGACATCAAAGGTTAGGCTTCGACCTATTTTACTTAATCATCAGCTTTGCTTTCAACAGACAAGTTTTGTTGGAGATAAGGTATTTCATAAAAATATGAGCGTGGGGGAGGCTGTCACAGAGGTAGAGAGAGCTCTTCGGGAGGATTTTAAGCAGGGGCAGATCACGACGGAGACAGAGATTGTCACAGTTCTCTCAAATAGACTTGGAAATCTTACATTTCGCATAAAGACGCAGGAGACAAAAAGAGATCCTTATGCCATGGAACATAACCGAAAGAAATGCTATATTCTTGAGGAGGGGACGCTAGTACCATTTTTGTTAGATCTGGGTGTGATGAATAAGGAAGGGAAGATTATTAGAGCAAAGTATGATAAATTTAAACAGATCAATCGATTTTTGGAATTTATAGAGGATATTCTGCCGGAGCTGCCAAAGGATAGGGAGCTTACGATTCTTGATTTTGGATGTGGAAAGTCGTATCTTACATTTGCCGTATATTATTATCTTAAAATATTGAAGCATTATGATCTGCGGGTGATTGGACTGGATCGGAAGGCGGATGTAATTGAGAAATGCAATGAGCTGAGTGAGAAATATGGGTATGAAAAGCTTCAGTTTTTACAGGGAGACATCGCGTCTTATAGGGGAATTGACAGGGCGGATATGGTGATCACACTTCACGCTTGTGATACGGCGACGGATTATGCGCTGGCAAAGGCAGTGCAGTGGGGAGCCAGGGTGATTTTGTCTGTGCCCTGCTGCCAACATGAGTTAAATGGGCAGATGAAAAATGATCTGCTGCGCCCTGTGCTAAAGTATGGAATTGTGAAGGAACGTATGGCAGCACTTCTCACAGATGCATTGCGGGCAGAGTATCTGGAAAGTAGGGGATACCGGACACAGCTTTTGGAGTTTATCGATATGGAGCATACGCCAAAGAATATTTTGATTCGTGGTATTTTTACTGGGAAAGCTGTGGATAATATAGAACAGATAAGGAAAATAGAGGAATTTTTTCAAGCCAGTCCTACCATTGGAACGCTACTAGAACAATAGAATAAGATTAAAGGAAATTGTGGATGAAGAAGCTAATGATCAGAATTGGGCTGCTGTTTTTTGTATTTGCAGTAGTGTTTGCGTGCGTATATTTCTACCAAAACAGAAAACCTGCCAGAGAGACAGTTCTTATGGATGAGGCGTCTCTTCCGGTAGTCTATATGATGTACGAAGGAGAGAGAATTAACAGACTGTATGGGTATAGGATGGAGATGGATGCGGCGAGTATGCGTGATTCTCTCACACCGGTCAGACAGGACCGCGAGCTGAAAATTTCAGTTGATACCTATGGAAATAAGCTGACAGGGATTTCTTATGAGGTTAGAAGCCTTGATAAAGAGCGGCTGATAGAGCGGACAGTGCTGGAGGAGTGGACAGACAGTCATGAATCGGTGGAGGCAGTGTTAAAGCTTGAGAATCTGATTGAGGCAGGGGAAGAATATCTTCTTACACTTAGACTGGCTGTGGAGGAAGGCGATGATATTTTGTACTACACCAGAGTTTTGACAGGTGTGGAACAAGTGGAGGAGAAGCTTGCCTATGTGCTGGATTTCAGCAAAAAGACGTTTCAGAAGGAAGAGGCAGAAAGCTTGATTATGTATCTGGAGTCTGGACCCAAAGGAGATAATACAAACTTTGGCAATGTAAATATCTATTCCAGCTTTGATCAGATTACATGGGGACAGCTAGAGCCAGTAAGAGTGTCGGAGCCTGTTCCTACCATCACGGATGTAAATGGGAATATAACCAGCTTTCGGCTTGAATATCAGGTCCAGATTAAAAATATGTATAACACGACGGAGATCTGCAATGTCACAGAATTTTACCGGACGAATTACACGCCCGATCGCACCTATTTGTTGACTTATGAACGAAATATGGATCAGAAGCTCCGAGCAGTCAGCGAAAATGTTACGGCAGGTCGCATTAATCTTGGAATCTCCTCCAACACAGAGATACCTATTATGACCAGCAAGGATGGAAGATGGACTGTGTTTGTAAAGGAGCGGGAGCTGTGGAAATACGATAATCGCAACAATACATTATATTGTGTATTTTCCTTTCGGGATTCCGGCGACGATGGAGTGAGAGCAGATTACAATCAGCATGAGATAAAGCCAGTGAAAATAGATGATACGGGAAATCTGTTTTTTATTGTTTATGGTTATATGAACCGTGGCTATCATGAGGGAAATGTAGGTGTTACGCTTTATTATTATCAAGAGGAAAATCAAAGAGTCGAGGAAGTATTTTTTCTTCCAAGTGAAAAATCCTTTGCCTGCTTAAAAGAGAGTATAGGGGAGCTGTTTTACATTACGCCGGCAAATCATCTGTGTTTTTTGATGGAGGGAAATCTCTATTCTGTGGATATAGGAAGCTTGGAATATATAAGATTGGTGGAGGGGCTTGAGAGAGGCAGCTATGTGATTAACAAAGAGGGAAATATTATTGCATGGCAGCCGCAGAAAGACATTCGCCAGTCATTTGAGATAAAAAAGCTTTCTCTTGATACAAATACCGAGGGCACCATAACCTCGCAGGGAGAGATGATACAGGTAATTGGTTTTATTGAGAATGATCTGGTTTATGGAAGTGTGTTGGAGGAGGATATTAAAAAAACAATAACAGGAGAGCTACGCACGTACATGTCCAAGCTTTCTATTGTGGATAGCAACAATCGTCAAGTGGGAAGATATGATAAGGAAGGGTATTATTTTACAGAGGCTAAGATAGAATCCAATATGATTACGCTTACCCGTTTTCAGAAGACAGAGGCAGGCACTTATATAGAAGCAGAGGAAGATGTGATCACAAACAATACGGTTTCCGGTGAGACAGAAATTTCTGTCACTATGGTGGCGACAGAGCTTAAGAAGAAGGAAGCAGGTATTAATTTATCTGCCAATACAGAAGGAAAAAGTCTTAGAGTGATCTATGCGAGAGAAATTTTATATTCTGGAGATAAAAGGCTTTTGATAGCAAATGAGCAGATGGATTATGCTTATTATGTGTATGCTAAAGGGAAGCTTTGGGAGGCGTCGGATGATGTCTCGGAGGCAATACGTGTTGCAGATGAGCAGGCGGGTGCAGTAGTGGGAGCAGATGGCAGCTATATCTGGAGAAGGGGAAATAAAAATACAAGTGTCACTTTATCTGTTAATCTTCCTGAATCTGAGGACAGTTCATTGGCAAAGGCATTAGATGCCATGTTAAGATTTGCAGGTGGTTCCACAGACAGCGAGACAAAGCTGATGCAGGGACAACTGGCAATAGAGATTGTAAATGAAGGGCTAAGACAGCAGGCAGTCGATCTGACGGGATGTAGTTTGAGGCAGGTGCTCTATTTTGTGGACAGCGGTAGACCTGTGCTAGCAAGGTTATCCGATGATGAATATGCTTTGGTAATTGGATTTGATGCCTATAATGCGCTGCTTTTGGACACTTCAGGAAGAAGATATAAGATAGGACTTGAGGATGGCACAGAGCTATTTCGCAGTGCAGGAAATGAATTTTTGACATATGAGGAATAAAAATATGGTGTGTCTATTCCAATTTAAGAGGGAAAATGGTATAATGGGCACATAAGCTTGCGTTATAATGCAGCAGAATGATGAATGGAGGTAGAGAGTATATGTTGGTTTCAGCAAAAGAAATGCTCAAGAAAGCAAAAGCGGGGAAGTATGCAGTTGGTCAGTTTAATATCAACAATCTGGAGTGGACAAAGGCAGTGCTTGCCACAGCACAGGAGATGAATTCCCCAGTGATTTTGGGAGTATCTGAGGGTGCAGGCAAGTATATGACAGGCTTTAAGACAGTGGTAGGCATGGTGAATGGCATGATGGAGGAGATGAAGATCACAGTTCCAGTGGCGCTTCATCTGGATCATGGTACTTATGAAGGATGTTTAAAGTGTGTGGAGGCTGGCTTTTCTTCCATTATGTTTGATGGCTCTCACTACCCGATTGAGGAGAATGTGGCAAAGACGCGCGAGCTGGTAGATATTTGTGAGAAAAAGGGAATGTCCCTTGAGGCAGAAGTTGGTTCTATCGGTGGAGAGGAAGATGGCGTTGTAGGTGCAGGTGAGTGTGCTGATCCAAAAGAGTGCAAGGAGATAGCAGATCTTGGTGTCACTATGTTGGCAGCAGGTATTGGAAATATACATGGCAAATATCCTGAGAATTGGAAAGGCTTAAGCTTTGAGACTCTGGCAGCAGTTCAGGAGCTGACAGGAGACATGCCTTTGGTTCTTCATGGAGGCACAGGGATTCCAGAGGATATGATTAAGAAAGCGATCTCTCTTGGTGTGGCAAAGATCAATGTCAATACAGAGTGCCAGCTCTCCTTTGCAGCCGCAACCCGTGAGTATATTGAAGCAGGCAAGGATCTTCAGGGCAAGGGATTTGATCCTAGAAAGCTTTTAGCGCCGGGCACAGAAGCAATCAAGGCAACAGTGAAAGAGAAGATGGAGCTGTTCGGCTCTGTGAATAAAGCATAATTACCTGCTGTGTGCATAATAACAGCTATATAAAAGCTTTTTTAAAAAGACAAAAGTTTTTTTAAATAATGCTTGCATTTTTGGTAATTTTGAGGTATCTTAGTTCTAGAGTAATGTTATCTTCATTTTGAGTGTTTGAAAGAGTGATCGAACAAGGGTGTTCTGATAGTGCGCTGTCAGAGCGCCTTTTTTTGGTAAAGGGTAGAAAAGGGAGAGGAAGGAAAGTATGAACAAGGTGAATGTGGAAGAAATTTTTGCAGAAAATGTATTTACGCTTGGCAAGATGAAAGAACGTCTGCCAAGAAAAGTGTTTAATGAAGTGAAGAGAGTGATGGAGTGCGGCGGGGAGCTGTCCCTTGCTGCAGCGGATGTAGTGGCAAAGGCAATGAAGGACTGGGCCGTGGAAAAGGGAGCCACCCATTATACTCATTGGTTCCAGCCATTGACGGGAATCACAGCAGAGAAGCATGACTCTTTTGTCACCCATCCCGACGAGGAAGGAAGGATGTTGATGGAGTTCTCTGGGAAAGAGCTGATTAAGGGAGAGCCAGATGCCTCTTCTTTTCCATCAGGAGGACTTAGAGCTACTTTTGAAGCAAGAGGATATACAGCATGGGATTGTACGTCCCCAGCGTTCGTAAAAGAGAGCGGCACAGGACCAATCTTATGTATTCCGACAGCGTTCTGCTCCTATAAGGGGGAGGCACTGGACAAAAAGACACCTCTTTTGCGTTCTATGGAGGCGATCGGTGAACAGGCACTTCGCATTGTTCGCCTGTTTGGCAACACGACTGCCACCAAGGTGATACCCTCTGTCGGACCAGAGCAGGAATATTTCTTAGTTGACAGAAAGAAATATTTGCAGAGAAAAGATCTGATCTATGCCGGCAGAACACTTTTTGGTGCGGCAGCCCCCAAAGGACAGGAATTGGACGATCATTATTTTGGAGTGATCCGTGAGCGCATTGGCGAATATATGAAAGATTTAAATATGGAGCTGTGGAAGCTGGGTGTTACTGCCAAGACACAGCATAATGAAGCAGCTCCGGCACAGCATGAGCTTGCACCTATCTATGAGACAGCTAACATTGCGGTGGATCATAACCAGCTTATTATGGAGACGATGCGAAGGGTGGCAGAGCATCATGGAATGGCATGTTTGTTGCATGAGAAGCCATTTGCTGGCGTCAATGGCTCCGGCAAGCATGATAACTGGTCTCTCACAACAGATGACGGCATCAACATGCTCGATCCCGGTGATACGCCAAATGAAAACATTCAGTTTCTTCTTGTGCTTGCCTGCATTATGAAAGCGGTGGATATCCATGCCGATCTGCTTCGTCAGTCAGCAGCCAATGTGGGAAATGACCACCGTCTTGGATCAAATGAGGCACCGCCCGCAATTATTTCCATGTTCCTTGGAGAGCAGCTTGAGGATGTGGTAAAACAGCTTGTGGAGACAGGAGAGGCCACACACAGCCTGCACGGTGGAAAGCTTCAGACAGGAGTGTCCACGCTTCCCGATTTGGAAAAAGACGCGACAGACAGAAATAGAACCTCACCATTTGCATTTACCGGAAATAAATTTGAGTTTCGTATGGTAGGCTCTGCCGATTCCATTGCAAGTCCAAATACCACTTTAAATGCCATTGTTGCAGAGGCTTTCTGTGAAGCAGCCGATGAGCTGGAAAAAGCAGAAAATTTTGATATGGCGGTTCATGATCTCATTAAAAAATATATGACAGAACACCAGAGAATTGTGTTTAATGGTGATGGGTACTCCGAGGAATGGGTGAAGGAGGCCGAGAAGAGAGGGCTTCCCAATATTACATCTATGGTGGAAGCGACAGCAACCTTAACAACAGAAAAATCAGTAAGATTATTTGAGAAATTTGGTATTTTTACCAGAGCGGAGTTAGAGTCACGTGAGGAAGTTTTGTATGAAACCTATGCAAAGTGCATTAATATTGAAGCACTGACCATGATAGATATGGCGACAAAGCAGATTATTCCAGCAGTGGTTAAGTATACGATAACACTTGCCAATTCTGTGAGTGCTGTGAGAAGTGCCTGTGCTGAGGCAAATGTAAAGGTGCAGACAGAGCTTTTGATGGAAGTATCTGAGTTATTGGCAGAGACAAAAGAAGCCTTGACGAAATTAAAAGAGGCAGAGGCAAAGGCGAAGGCAAAAACAAACAGCAAGGATATGGCATATGCGTTTAAGGATATGGTTATGCCTGCGATGAAGGAGCTGAGAACGCCGGTGGATAAATTGGAGATGCTGGTAGACAAAGAAGCATGGCCGATGCCATCATATGGAGATTTAATATTTGAAGTATAAGGGATAGTTATCACTTATTTGCAATAGAAGAATCATGTTCGAGACAGGTCCACCCAGA
>CAMUFS010000099.1 GCA_947088195.1 uncultured Clostridia bacterium | reverse complement strand
CCTTCTGCCTGCCATACAGCATACACTTGAATCTTATTATCTACAATATTATTCTCAGCAACTGTAAGCTTTGTTATACCACTTTCTGCGTTATCAGAAGCTGCCCATCCCAAGAAGGTAAAACCTTTCTTTACAGGTTTTGTAACTGTATCAAGAGTAATTTCTTCTCCTACAATATATTTTTTTGTATCTGTAGGAACATTGGAGTCTCCTCCATTGCTATTGTAAACAAGCTCATATTCTTTAGCCCAAATTGCATACAGAGTTACAACCCCATCTACAGCATGATCTGCAATATAATTGTATGTAAAACTTCCTTCTTTTGCCGCAGAATCAACTGCCCAACCTACGAAACGATACCCCTCTCTAGATATTGTTGGCTTCTGCTCCAAATCAATGGTATCATCGCTACTTAAACCTGTTAATGTAGCTGGAACCGAACCTGTTCCCTGATTCGCATCATACACAATATCAAAAGCAGCCTTATTATCCACACTATTACATGTAATAACAAGAGCATTTAAATACCCTCTTGACTGACCAACTGCCTTTACAACAATTCCTTCATTGCCAGAAACTATCAAATTATCCTTATGAAAATACATTTGAGATAGATCTTCTGCATATCCTGTTGGCTGAGTACTTGTTCCGCCAACTGCCGTAGTTGTTCCTATCTTTTCGTCATTAACAAATAAGTCCTCTGATTTCCATCGGTTACTTGTCTCTCCAGCATAAACTTCAACATTATAATCACCATTTGGAACATCAATTTTAAATTCAATCGTTGTTCCTGCGCGCACATAATCCATACATGCATCTTTTAAATCAGAAGCACTTTCGTTAGCCAAAAAATTTGGTACTTTTGTATCTGTTGCGGCATCCCCAACTTTATAATCTGTTGAAGGTATCCCTACCGTCCAGCCATACCCAATAGAAGGATCATATGCTGTATTTGTAATCGTAAGAAACCCATTTGCTGTAGTTTTCCCATCACCAAAATCAAACTGTATTACATCATTTGGTTGTATCGCTTTCGGATCAGTAACTACATTACCACTTCGTGGTGCTGATAATACAAATCCTTCATTTCCCGATACTGCCCTCGTTGGTACCCCTGTTGCCTCAAACTCATCTCCGGGAGTGCTTCCTATACTCGGAATACCCCCCCCCGGTGCCTCATCCGCACTAAGCTGCAACATGGATGAGGAACTAAAAAGTATTGCTGCGGACAACACAACAGACAACACTTTTTTCATCGCTTTTCCACAATGCATAAATCTACCTCCTTTTTCGTTGAAAATTCACAGGAATATTGTCCCTGAATTATCAAATTTACACATATCGTACCACTTCTATATCCATAATGCAATAATCATTATATTGATTGCACACACTTTTCATATGAGTATTTATATTTTTGTGCATATTTTCCAATAAACAATAAAAACTCTTCCTAATAATTCAGAATAATCTGAATATACTTTTAAACTATTTATTTCATAAAAATTAATTTATAAATTTATAAAAAAGCCACTTATAATTATCATTTGAGAAAAGTCCACAATGTCACACCTATCGAAAAAGTAGCTCAGTAAACTGGCTATGGTTCTACGAAACCTATTGAAAAACATTGGCACATAATGAGCTTGCGAATTATGTGGTACACTTCAGCGAGGTTTCTCACGAGCTTAGTGTCCATTACGTTTTTCACTAGGCGGGAGCACGGTGACG
The DNA here is from genome assembly GCA_947088195.1 of uncultured Clostridia bacterium. Lineage (GTDB taxonomy): Bacteria > Bacillota > Clostridia > Lachnospirales > Lachnospiraceae > RGIG8607. The sequence goes on along the minus strand of CAMUFS010000099.1, from coordinate 7,678 downwards.
AAGAACCATAGCCAGTTCACTGAGCGACCCTCTCTCAAACATAATTCTATATTTTTATAACTTCAAAAACAAACAAAAAAATAAGTAGGAGAATCTCTTTTCCCCTACTTATCTCACCAAAAATTTTCTTCCTATCCTAATACTGTTGTTCCGCAGTCTGTGTTACTTCCGTTGCCTCTGTCTTTTCTTCTGCTACTGGCTGTACTGGCTTTGCATTAGCAGAAGGAACCGTCAACACTGCTGCTAAAAATGCAAGAGCAAGTCCCTGCCCCCAGCCCTGAATCCAGCCCTTCGGCACTTTTCTATAACCTTCTCTGTCCTTCATAACAGCCGTACCACCCGATACATTCAGCACACGACCATCATCCGAAATATTATCAAGAATCCCCTTTAATGCCTTTTGCACATATTTCGAATGAAGAGGATTTTTATTATCGATCATAGCTGCTGCAATACCCGCAGAAGCAGATACTTCCTCATAAGAATCTGGATCGTCAAGAATTGTCCTCCACAGACCATTCTCTGTCTGTAAAAGCTTGATCGCTGCCAGTTGATCACGAACAGAACATTCTATATCCATGCATGGCGGATACAGATACCAGTCATTTAACTGCTTCTTTACCTGAGACATAGTATAAGCTGCCCAAGCATTTGCTCTGCCCCAATAAAAACCTGACATATGATCCTTATTAATATTATTATATCCATGATACCATAAACTAGATCTCTCGTCCTGCAGATAATGGATATGCCAGTAATACTGATTGAGTGCATCATTGATAATATCCTGATCCTTAAGCTTTGCGCCCACTCTCAATAAGAAGAACGCTGCCATAAATAATGTATCTGCCCACGCCTGCTCTGGGAAATCATTGTTGGAGGACACTGTGTGCTGCAAAACACTATCGCCAAAACGAAGTGCTTCCTTGCGCAGATAGTCCACTTTACTCATAACCAAATTCCAGTACTTCTGATCTCCAATCGCATCATAGAGTGTAATCATAGCATGTCCCATAGCACATGCATTTACATTCCAATCAGGAAGCCCCATCTCCAGATATTCTTCAGTCCAGTTAATCAGCATATCCAGATATTCGGTGTTTCCTGTCGCCTCATATGCCTGAGATACTCCATAATAAGCCACTCCGCACGGCCAGTCCCACACCAAATCCATCGTCATAGTTTTTCTGACAACTTTATCCATCACATCCAAAATCTGCTGCTTATCATAGGTTAATTTTAACATAACACCCTCCTATCTCTTTTTCTTCTATTATATCCTCTGTGCACGAGAAACGCAATCTACTTTCTAACAATTTTATCACATTTCCCTCTATCTCAGCGATTGAGAGGCAGAAATCAACTGAAAATCGAGTAGGAGAACCCTATCCTCTCCTACTCGATCTCTAAATCTCTAACACGTTATCTCAAACTACTATTAATTCCAAGGAAGCTTTGTTGTATTTCCAGCCTCATAAGCTGCTTTTCTCTCATCAATAATTTCCTGATAGCCAGCATCCAAGAATTTCTGTGCCTCTTCCTGATAAATTGCGTCAAATTCTTCTGGCTTACACTTTGTCAATCTTACACTTGCCTCCTGATATGCGCTGAGCAATGTTGCAGAATATTCTGACTCAGAATCAATCTGTACAGAGAAAATAGGATCTGAATATGCATGTTTTTCATCTGCAATCTTCTTTAACTCATAATAGTTGTCAATCATAGCCTGTGTAAAGTCTTGAGGAATACCCTGAGGAGTAATCGCTGCGATACTCTGCTCAATGGTTCCATCTACCTTAAGAGCGTGCACGATACAGGTCATATCAATATTACAGTTGTGATTCAGCATCTCTGTTCCTCTGTAATCACCATCAACCTTTGGAAGCCCATCCTCACCCATTGTATAAGTAACGCCCTCGATACCATTTTCCATAGTGAACAGTACATCCTGTCCATTACTATCCTTACCTGCCAGCATCCACTCCATATACATCCATGCTGCCTTTAACTGATCCTCTGATGCCAAGCTGCTAAAGCCAACAATCATACCAAATGGATTATCTGCACGGTTCTGAGGGAAATCAATTACGCCGGGTTCTACACATGCATAATTGGACGCAATCGCAAGTTCTCCATCTGGATTATTCTCATAGAACGCCTTGAGCCAGTCAACATTTGCACTCATGTAGTTACCAAACTGATACGTTTTGCCATTAATAAAATCTGTCTTTTGCTGGCTACTTGTATTTCCGTCTGCGCCATCTGCATCCAGCTCGTACTCAGGAGAATACCAGCCCATATTGTACTCTGCATTTTGTCTCTTTAACATCTGATACGTAGGCTCCCATGAAAGAGAAGGTGTTCCCAAGGAAGAATGCATTGCCCACTCAGCCTCGTCAACAGGATACTTTCTGAAACCAAAATTCTGGCAGTATGCTGTAGTAGGAAGTGACAATGGCAAAGGTGCCTGATCAGTAAGACCTGCCTCGATAATCTTGTTGATCGCATCCTTGTGCTCCTCATAGCTTGTCGGAACATGATCATAACCAACTTGCCTTAACCAGTCCATTCTCACAAATGTTACATAGCTGTAGCTTGTATTATAATAAGGTCTCTCGGACAATACAAAATAAGTCTGCCCATTAATATCCGTATAAGCAAGCTGATCATTATCCACCATCTTCTGATAGTAGGTAGGTGCCACCTGCTTAAATGCATCTAGATCAATCACTTGCATTGCACCATTGCTCGCCCACTCAGCTACCTTCGGGTAATCATACTCCATAAGAATTGTAGGAGTGTCATCTGCAGCAATCAGCAAATTGTACTTTGTCATAACATCACCGCGAGGGATTGCCACATATTCTACATCTACATTATATTTATCACCAAATTCTGTCTGCACCCATTTTGTCCAGTAGTTATCATCTACTGCCGGAAATCCTTCCTTAGAACGGTCATATACAGGAACGGTGATATGTACGCGCTCTGCAAATGGAGTCCATCCGTCAATGCCAGCTACATCATTGGCTGCGGGTGTTGTGCTGTCATTGTTCGCTGGGGCTGCTGTTGTGCTGCCGCCACCGCTTGTTGTTGTAGGAGCCGCTGTCGTATTATCGGACGGCGTAGAATTATTGCCGCAGGCAGAAAGGCTTCCCACCATCATCGCACTTGCCATGGCAAGCGCAACTGCTTTTTTCCAGTTTTTCTTCATATTTTTTCCTCCTTTTAAATCAAAATGAACGATTTTCATCCATTTTGCTGTTTGAAAATACATTCCTCACACAATCCATGTGAGTGTATCTATAGAAATCCGACCCCTCGGATTGCTATCATTATCAGTGGCAGACAATTATCCCTTCACTGCTCCCACCATAACACCTTTTACAAAATACTTTTGCAGAAATGGATAAATACACATAATCGGTATTGTCGCAAACATAACCGCCGCTGCCTGATATACCTCAGGTGTACTTGTCACCTGAGCTGCCTCAGAGAGACTTGCCGCACTGTCCGCTGCTGACTTCACCATATTGCTCAATATATACTGAATTGGCTGCAATGCCTTTTTTGTGACATAGTATTTCGCATCCGCGTAGGAATTCCAACGTCCCACTGCATAGAACAAGCTTAATGTAGCAATAATCGGCTTTGAGAGCGGCAGCACAATTCGAAATAATATCTTAAAGTTCGTCGCGCCGTCCAAAAATGCTGACTCCTCCAAGCTGTCTGGTATTGAGGATTGGAAAAAGCTCTTCATAATCAACATATTGTAAGGTGAAAAAATCAACGGTAAAATCAATACCCACATGGTATTCAACAGCTTCAACTGTTTCATAAGCAGATAAGAAGGAATCAAACCTGCGCTAAAGTACATGGTCAGCATCAATAAAATAGAGATAACGCCCCGCCCTTTTAATCTTTTTTTGGACAGTGGATAGGCCGCACAAGTACACACAATCATGCCAAGCACAGTAAAAATAATTGTCAATTCTACCGAATAAAGCATGGCATGTGTCATCTGTCCATCGAGAAACAGCGAACGATACGCATTGATATTAAAGCCCTTTGGCCAAAAATACACACTCTTTGACAGTACAGCCGTATTGCTGCTCAGTGATTTTGACAGCAGATGCACAAACGGCATAACACACGTTAAGCACAACAGCACAAGCACCGCCATAATCACAATATCGCCAATTTTTACTTTATGTACGCCATGCACTCCTTCAAAGCGGGAATCTTCTTCACTTACATTTTTCTTTGCCATCTTCAATTCCCTCCCCTAAATTAATCCATCTTCGCCAAGCATCTTGGCAAATTTATCTGTTGCCAGAACCAAAACCAGACCAGTAAGCGACTGGAACAAGCCTACCGCCGTCGCCCTGCTGTAATTTCCACCTGACAAGCCTTTATCATAAATATAGATAGCAAGCTGATACTGGAAATCACGCACCTGAACATTATCGAAAGAATCCAAGCGCTCGAAGTTACTTCCCATCACACGCCCAAGATTCATAATTAACAATGTAACAATCGTTCCCTTTATACTGGGAAGCGTAATACTCCAGATCTTCTGCCAGCGATTTGCTCCATCAATATCTGCCGCCTCATACAGCTCTCCGTTAATCCCTGTGATCGCCGCAAGATAAATAATGGTTCCCCAGCCCATCGTCTGCCATACATAAATAAGCAGATAAGTGACTGCCCAATGCCATTTCTCTGACAAGAATGGGATACCCTCCTTGATCACTCCCATATTCATCAGCCAGATATTGACAAGACCCGTTGATGGTTTAAACAAATACAATGCCACGCTGCCAATAATAACCCAAGAAAGAAAATGCGGCAGATACAAAATTGTCTGTGTCAGCTTCTTAAACTTTGGGTAACGCAACTCATTCAATAAAAGCGCCAGCAAAATTGGCATGGGGAAGCCTACCAGCAGATCGAGAAAATTAAATACCAAAGAATTTCTAAGTGCCCTTATAAAATCCTTATCCTTAAATATCTTCTGGAATGTCTCAAATCCAACCCACTCGCTCCCCGCATATCCCTTAGCTGGCTTATAATCCATAAATGCCATGCGAAGTCCCGGATACGCCATATAATTGAACAGAACTACGCAGACAATAGGAAATATCAGCAGAACATATAGCTGCCAATCCCTCTTTAGATACACTGCTAATCCTTTCTTTTGGGGCACAGGTGCTACTTTCATCTTTTTATCTTCCATGCTTTCCCCCTCCTCAATTCGTATGCTTCCACTAGAGCTTTGTATATTTTGCCTGTTTTATTGCTCTAATTTCCGCTTGATGTGTACATTTTACACAATTCAAAATTTAAATTCTAATCATTTTATGGTTAAAACAACGCATTTTCAGCCATTTATATTTTGAACAAAATGAAACATAGCATTTTCGAGCTTTTTCTACTCATTTCCGGCAATATCGTTCCTTTTGTGATAGTTGAAAAAAAAAGACTTTTTTAGTATACTGAGGAAAAGAACAGGAAAGAAAGGAAGTCTTATGCCAAAAAAGCAGAAAACAATCACAGAATACCGTCCCTATACCATGCCTGCCGCTTTTCCTGTACTGATTTTGTCCGGGGACAGATGGCATATTTCTGATGTTAAAAGTGATCGTCTCCATTTCCACAACTGCTTGGAAATTGGTATCTGTCTGGCACAATCTGGTTATATGGAATTTGAGGGGATTCCTGTTGCTTTCCGCGAGGGAGATATTTCCTGCGTTCCCCGCAATCTTCCACACACCACCTACAGTTCTCCGGGAGAATTAAGTCTTTGGACCTATATATTCCTCAACCCTGATGAATTATTTCACCAGATATATCCGGGAAGCAGCTCCACTTTTCCTGATCTTTCTATGGCAAATATTCCCGACTTCCGCTTTATCTACCCCAGAGAAGATTTTCCCAAAATATATTTTCTCGCCTCCTCTGTGGCTGAAGAACTGGAAAAAAAACCAGATAACTACCAGATAACGGTGCGCTCTCTTCTTCTGGCACTCTGTATAGAAATACAACGCTGTCAAGCACAGGTCAAAATTACCCCCCCCCAATCGGATTTAGGGGACGGAAAGATGGCGATCGCACCCGCTCTTGACTATATTTACAAAAATTATATGCAAGACTTTACCGTCAAGGATTTGGCTGACATTTGCCATCTGAGTGAAACACACTTCCGGCGCATTTTCCACTCTATTATGGGGATGCCCCCACTAGAATTTATCAACAACACACGTATCTATCATGCCTGCACCTTATTAAAAACGACGGAAGAGTCCATCCTATATATCTCAGGTCAGGTCGGTTATAACTCTGTCTCCACCTTTAACCGCTGCTTTGCTAAATCCATGGGAACATCCCCCAGAAACTGGAGAAAAAATATTTTATTTGAAGAAGGCAAAAGCGAGCTTGGCGCTGTGGAACAATATCCGGGATGGCTGTAAGCTTCCATTTATAAATAAAAGGAGAATGTATTATGCTGCGACTATTCGAACAACACCAAATAAGAAATGTACAAGAATTAGAAGGTATGTGGGACTTTCAGATGGAAGGCTTTGATGGAAGCTACCGACTTCCTGTGCCGGGCTGCTGGGAACAGCATCCCTCCTTTAGCCGCCACAGAGGAAAAGGGACCTACACAAAGGAGTTACTTTTTGACCGCTCCGGTGCAATCCGCTTTCTCTTCAAGGGAGTCAGCCATACGGCTGATATCTATTTTGACGAAGAAAAAATTGCACACCATTACAATGCATTTACCCCTTTCTCTGCCATGATAAAGCACGCTTCCCAAGGAAAACATGAGCTTAAGGTAATTGTTGATAACACTTTTGGCGAGCACTCTGCCTTGCATGTGCCAAACGACTATTATACCTATGGTGGTATCACAAGACCAGTGGCGATGGAATACCTCCCAGATGTATACATTAAAAAAGTTCATTTTCTTCCATATAAAAAAGAGAATCTGTGGCACGGCAGAATTGAGATCGCCGTGGAAAATCTCTCAGATAAACAGCATACTTTGTCTCTTTCCTGCAATCTAGCTGACACCACCATACATTCAAATTCCGTCTCACTTGATGGAAACAAAGAAATCACGTTCACCTTTGAACAGTCATTTCCACATATTGATGCATGGTCCTCTTCCAACCCGGCGCTTTACTTGCTGCACACAATTCTTTTTATAGATGGAAAAACAGCAGATGATCTGACTGAGCGGGTGGGCTTCCGCACCATCTCACTAAAAGATCATACCCTTCAGCTTAACGGTGAGCCTATTTTCCTAAAAGGCTTTAATCGGCACGAAGATTTTGCTTCTCTTGGATGCTCTCTGCCTCTACAGCTTATGGTTCAGGATATGGATCTGCTTCAGGATATAGGTGCCAACGCTGTCCGTACCTGCCATTATCCCAATGATGAGCGCTTTCTGGATCTATGTGATGAGCGTGGTATTTTTGTGTGGGAAGAAAATCATGCACGTGGATTATCTTTAGAGCGGATGCAGAATCCCAATTTTGATAAACAATGCGAAGACTGCATACAAGAAATGATAGAAAATCACTATAATCATCCCTCTATTATTATTTGGGGAATTTTAAATGAATGTGCCAGCGACACAAAAGAAGGTCGTGCCAAATACAAGCGTCAGTATGAA
>CAMUFS010000098.1 GCA_947088195.1 uncultured Clostridia bacterium | reverse complement strand
AGTATAGGTTCTATAAATAACGAATTTGGACTGCCAAAAAAGTAGCAGAACCAAAGCATTGGTATCCTCAAGGAACCTATTGAAAAACGTCGGCGCTTAGCGAGGTTTCTTACGAGCTTAGCGTCCGCTACGTTTTTCACTAAGCGAGAGCGCGGTGACGGAGGATACTAATGCTTTGATTCTGCGGACCTCTTTCGAAAATAACATTATAGATCTATGTTTTGTATAAAGTATACTTATCATAGAGAGAAACCATTTTATACCTATCCGTCACATCCTTAATATCTAGTCCAAACCTGCATCTCACCTTCTCCGCGGTTTGCCCATGTATAATATGGAATCCAAGTCAACTCTGTTTTTCTATATTCTGCAGGCTTATGTAAATGATATAAGCTATCCTCCGCCTTATTTTGCCTAAAGCCTTCTGCTTTCACTGCAATAATTGTCTCTGTGCCAATCTGTTTCTTCTCTGTATTATATATCGCCTGATCGTCTATTCGCAACAAATGCAGATCTCTGCCATTATCTGCTTCCTCCATACAATAAACAATAGGTCCTCTCATTATTGCTGCTTTTCCAATGTTCTCCCGAACACGAGTGTCAGCGTCAATCAGCCGGATCTCCATTGGAAATTCCAGAGTTAAGGTATCTCTCTGCCAAACCTTTGTCAGATATAGATAACCCTTCCGCTCTACCATTTCTGCGTTTTCCATACCTGTAATCTGATATTCTCTGCCCCATTCTGGTATTCTCAACGCAATGGTAAATGGACGTTCTGTATTTCCCTCTATCTGTATCTTTACATGCCCGTCCCAAGGGAAACCAGATTCTATAGTAATAGCAATCGTTCCATTTTCAAGCTGTTTTGTAAATGTGCATCCTGAGTAAAGATGAATCCAAACGGTTTCTTCTGCTTCTGTCATAATATAGGAGCCTATGGAAGAGAGAAGTCTTGCCAGATTTGGCGGGCAACATGCACAGCCAAACCATTTTTGGCGAACGGGTTTCACATGTCTTTTTCTCTCATCCTTTTCACATGCTTCTGGAAATACTTCTAATGGATTGACGTAGAAAAAGCTTGTTCCCTCCAGACTCATGCCAGACAGCACGCCATTGTACAGCTCTCTTTCCATAATATCGGCATATTTTGCATCTGGCTCCAGCAAAAGCATCCTTCTCGCAAAAAACATCATTCCAATGGATGCACATGTCTCCGCATAGGCCGTACTATTGGGCAAGTCGTAAGCAAAGGAAAATGCCTCACCTATATGGGTTGCTCCAATGCCTCCTGTCAGATACATTTTCCGCGATACAATATCCTCCCACAGATTTTCGCACGCCATCTTTAAATCATTATCCTCAGACAATCTGGCAAAATCTGCCATGCCAGAATACAGATATACTGCGCGCACCGCATGGCCAACAGCTTCCCTCTGCTCTCGCACGGGGAGATGCGCTTGATGATATTGATAGCGAAGCTCGTTGTCTGTCTTATTTTCTACCGCATGTTCTATATCAAAATAATAGGGGTATTTTCCTCTTTCATTAATAAAATATAAGCCCAGATTTCGATATTTTTCCTCTTTGGTGAGCTCATACAACCGCGCCAGCGCCATCTCTGCAATCTCATGACCCGGATAACCGTGCCGCTTTCCTTCCTCTGGCCCGATATGTTCTGCAACACAATCCGCAAAACGACATGCCGCCAACAACAGTTTATCCTTGCCAGTCGCCTCATAATATGCTGCCGCTCCCTCTATCAGATGCCCAAGACAATACAATTCATGATTATCCTTAAGGTTTGTAAACCGTTTTGAAATATCGTTGATAATATAAAACGTGTCCAAATAACCATCGGGCTGTTGTGCCGCGCACACAAGTGCAATCGCCTCGTCCGCTGTTCTCTCAAGCTCAGGATCGGGATGTTGTGTCAAGGAGTATGCCACAGCCTCAATCCATTTTGCAAAATCACTGTCCTGAAACAAAAAACCATAAAACCGATCCGCAGGATGTTTTTCATCCTCTGGCCACACACAGATGTGATTGGTTGGATATACAGGCGGCATATAATCTGGTCTTTGCTCCCGCTCCTTCTGGATCTTTCCTGCCACCTTAAAATTGTGCATACAATAACTTGGCTGCGCATCTGGTATTTGATCATTGAGTGCCGCCCACTGATAAGGGATAACCGTATCCCGCACCAGATCCATCTCCTTTTTTAATAATGGATCAGTTACATAAATATCTTTTAAATTCACTCGCCTTATTTTTATATCTTGAATCATAGAAGCCTCCTTTTTTTGATTCTATCTTACACCATCTTCTTTTTATAGAAAATGGATAATATCTGCCTTTTCATGTAGAAAACGACCATTGACAAAGATAGGAAAACAGGTATATGATGCAAAAGAATCTTGTGCACATAAATTTTTATGGAGGGAAAAATAGATGAAGGATGTATTAGAGCTCTTTAATCAACAGACTGCTTATTGGTTTCGCACCACTCTTGGCGAACCGACCCCTGTTCAAAAGGAAGCATGGCAGATGATATCCGCCGGAAAACATACTCTGGTGTCCGCACCCACAGGAACTGGAAAAACTCTCTCTGCCTTTCTCGTATTTCTAGATCGAATGAAGCAACAAGCAGAAAGCGGTATATTAAAGCAAGAATTACAACTAATTTATGTCTCTCCACTAAAATCCCTTGCCTCCGATATACGAGAAAACCTAAGGCGCCCTCTTGCGGGGATTGGTGCGGATGCAAATATCTCCATTGGTATAAGAACTGGGGATACCACACAAAAAGAGCGGCAGCAGATGATTCGAAAGCCTCCTCATATTCTTATTATTACGCCGGAATCTCTCTACCTAATGCTTACCAGCAAAACGGGACAAAATGTACTTGCCACAGCAAAAGCTATTATATTGGATGAGCTTCATGCTCTTATTGACACAAAACGAGGCGCACACCTAATGCTGTCTCTCGCCCGTCTGGACGCTCTGTGTGGACAGCCTCTTCAACGAATAGGACTGTCTGCAACGATAGAACCGCTCTCCGCCGCTGCCGAATACCTTGCACCTGAAGAAGTGCAGATCGCTGCACCCACCATGCAAAAAGATATACAGCTTGCCATACTAAGTCCATATGCTGATAGTGTTGGTAGAAAAAAAGATCCTGTATGGGAAAAATTAAGTGCGTTGGTGTACCAATATTGTCTGGGGAACCGCAGTGTAATCGCTTTTGTGGAAGGAAGAAGATATGCCGAAAAGCTCGCTTACTATGTCAATCTTCTTGGCGGCGATGGTTTTGCAAGAGTACATCATGGGAGCTTATCCAAAGAGCAGCGCGCCGAGACAGAGCTCTCTCTGCGAGATGGGCAATTAAGACTTCTATGTGCCACCTCCTCCATGGAGCTTGGCATTGATGTGGGAGAGATCGATCAGGTGCTTCAGATTGGCTGTCCACGCACCATTTCCAGCACCTTACAGAGACTGGGACGAGCGGGACACAATCCGGGCAGAGTTAGTGTTATGTATCTATTTCCCAGAACAGCAGCCGAGTGTGTAAGCAGTGGAATGACCGCTGAGCTTGCCAGAAAAGGCAAGGTTGAACAGCTTAATCCCCCATCCCAGTGTCTGGATATTTTAGCACAGCATTTAGTGTCTATGGCTGCATTTCGAAGTTATACGCTTTCTGAGGTGATGGATCTGCTTCCGCGTGCATGGCCTTTTCGCAACATTACTAAGGAGGATGTAGAATCGGTCCTTCGTATGCTTGCAGGAGATTATGAGCATAACAAAGATATCCCTGTGCGTCCCAGAATCCTTTATGACAGAATCCATGAACGAGTGGAGGGAGATGGCTACAGCCGGATGCTCGCCATTTCTGCTGGTGGAACCATCCCAGACAAAGGACTGTACACCGTAAGAACCGAAGAAGGTATAAAGCTCGGTGAAGTCGATGAAGAATTCGTCTACGAAACGCAGAAGGGAGATCGTTTTATCCTTGGCTCCTTTGCGTGGAGAGTCCTCCATATCAGCCGCGATACTGTCACTGTGACGCAAGCGCCGATCGAGGGAGCCAGACTTCCCTTCTGGAAGGGTGAGATCAAAGGAAGAGACAAACGTACTGGTGAAGAATTTGGACATATTCTTCACTCTCTCCAGCAAGCATACGAAGACAAAAAATTGCCGGATGCCCTGAAAGCGTTAGGGCTAAATGACGCGGCAGTCACGCTTGCCTCTGGCTATCTGGAACGGCAAATACATGCTACAGGCAGCCTTCCCGATAACAAGACCTTACTTGTAGAGCATTTTAAAGATTCCTCTGGAAACAGCCAAATTATGGTTCACTCTATCTTTGGCAGGCGAATCAACGCACCACTTGCACTATTGGCAGCACAGACAGCAAAAGATCAGTTTCATATAGAAACCGGCTGCGTGGACGAAGAGGATGGCTTTCTTCTCTATTCCTACGGAAGCCGCTCACTTCCAGAAGGCATCCTTACATATATGGAGCCGGATACCTGCTTAAAGCAACTAGAGATTTTGCTACCATCCACTCCTATTTTCAATATAGCTTTTCGCTACAACTGCGGGCGCGCACTTATGATGGGCGTCAAGAAAAACAGCCGCCATCCTCTCTGGATGCAGCGCCTAAAAAGCTCTGAGATGCTGGAACAGATGATTCTTGAGAAAGATCATCCACTTATCCGAGAAACAAGACGAGAATGTATGCAGGAATTATGGGATGCTAAAGGTGTATATGATCTGTTATGTGATATCCAATCTGGTGCCATTCAGATACACGAATTTTACACTGACATTCCCTCACCTATGTCCCTGCCTCTTCAGTGGGGACAAGAAGCCGCTGTTATGTATGATTATGCTCCCACTCCCCGCGGCATCTACCATGCCGTGGAGGAAGCGTTGAAGCAAGAGCAATCACTTCTCTCTCCATCCCATCAAGAATTAACAAAAATTCAAGAACGGGAAAATCTTCCAAAAGATGAAAAACAGCTCCATTCGCTCCTGATGACAGAAGGTGATCTCGCTGCTGGCGACCTTTCTGTCCCTGTTGAGTGGCTGGATGCACTTGCCAAGGAAGGACGCGCCATATATTTAGAGCAAGGACTTTGGATCGCTGCGGAACACTATGAAGCCTATGCCACTGCACTGGAAGAAACCACGCTTTCTACTATTTCTCCAGAATCATCCTATCCACAAGAGCTACTCCATATTATACGGCGTATGCTGCGCTACCGAGGTGCCTCTGATGCCTATGGCATTGCACAGCGCTATGGCATAGAAGAAACCCTTGCCAAAACACTACTTGAAACACTTTGTCAACAAAAAGAAGTAGTAAAGCATAACACACTCTACTACCATGCTACATTATACCAAAGAGCCAAGATACAGACGCTAAAAAATCGCCGGGAAGAAATACAGACTCGTCCTGCCGAATCCTATGCGGCGCTCCTTCTGTCCCGCACAGAATCCAGTATGCCTGATAAAGAAAACCTTATTCATACACTCAAGCAATATGCAAAAACAGCACTTCCTGTCTCTCTCTGGGAAGAAGTCCTTCTTCCTAGCCGACTGTTCCATTACAAAGAAGCCATGCTAGATTCCTACCTAGCCGAAGGTGAACTATTCTGGCATATGGACGCCACTGGATGCCTGCTGTTTGATTATCAAGAAGAGATAGACTGGGAAGCTGAGATCTCGCTGCCCACCGACACACTGACAAAAAATGAACAGATTATACTGGAAGCGTTACAAAAACGTGGTGCCAGCTTTTTACAATCCTTAAATGGCCTACTTCCCGGAGAGTCCCCCTATGACACTCTGCTTTCCCTTATGGAACAGGGGCTTGTCTATGCAGACAGCTATATCCCTGTACGCCAATGGCTTGCTTGGGAAAAAATAAAAAAATCCACTGCAAAACAGCGTGCCAATATGCATGTAAAAGCACTGCGCGCAGGAAGATGGGATATTGTAAAACCGCTTAAGCCACAGACAACAGAGGCAAAATTATCCCAATGCTTTGATCAATATCTAATCGTTTGCAAAGAAACGGCATCTGCCTGCCATTTTTCTTGGCAGGAAGCGTTATCTGTCCTGCGTATATGGGAATATACTGGGCGGGCAAGAAGAGGTTATTTTGTCGAGGGCTTGTCCGGTGCACAATTTGTCAGAGAAAAAGACTATAAAACGGTAATCCGCTCATTAAAATCTCCTTCCAAAGCTCTAATTTGGATTCATGCTACCGATCCCGCTCAATGCTGGGGAAAGATATTACCCCACAGGGAAGGAAAAAACTTTCTCAACGTGCCGGGAACTGCCATCGCCTGCCATGGTGGAGCACCCGTGATCGTTTTAGAGCGCCAAGGAAAAAAGCTTCGCGTGTTTGATGAAAAGCATCTGGAAAAGAGCCTTCTCCTATTTGCTGAAGAATATAAAAGAGGAAAAATCTTTCCTACTCTTCGGCGTATAGTGATAAAAGAATACCCAGACACTGCACAAGAAGCATTAAAACATGCTGGCTTTACACATGAAATACAAGATTATGTTCTATATCGAACATAGTTTATGTGTTTTCTACTATAGTTTTTATCAAATATTCCATTGTTTATTCTTATAAAGCTTTTATAATTAAGAGGATCTATTATTATCCATAAGAAAAGGAGACATTATTATGCATCTCAAAGAGGAAAAGAAAAGCAGTCCAAGCACTGCCGCCGGAAATCAGATCACTGAGGGAGTGATCTGGAAACAGCTTTTGCTGTTTTTCTTTCCTATTTTGTTTGGAACTTTTTTTCAACAGCTCTACAATACCATTGATGCCATGATTGTAGGGCGTTATGTAGGAAAGGAAGCATTGTCCGCCGTAGGCGGAATCACGGGAACCTTAATCAATCTATTGGTAGGTTTTTTTGTTGGGCTATCCTCCGGGGCCACCGTTATTATCTCACAGTTTTACGGTGCACGACGTCCTAGACAAGTAAGCATTGCTGTACATACCGCCATCACCTTCTGTCTGGCAGGTGGTCTTGTCCTTATGTTTCTTGGCATTGTTCTGGCTCCTTTTGCACTACAGGCTACAGGAACACCAGAGGAGATTCTTCCTTATGCCGTTTTATACATGAGAATCTATTTTTTGGGAATTATCGGAAATCTAATCTATAATATTGGCTCTGGTATTCTTCGCGCGATTGGGGACTCCAAGCGTCCCCTGTACTTTTTGATAGTTGGTTGTTTTGTAAACATCGCATTAGATCTGTTGTTTGTTGTGGTATTTCACATGGGTGTCGCCGGAGCTGCGTGGGCAACCATCCTCTCTCAGCTTGCCAGCGCCATTATGGTACTTTATATACTGATTCATACAAAAGAATCCTACCGCTTGATGTTTCGTAACCTTCACATGAATTATCCTATGTTAAGGCGAATTATCCAGATTGGCTTTCCCGCAGGTTTACAATCTGTCATGTATTCTGTGTCAAATGTTGTGATACAGGCAGGTGTAAATGGTTTGGGCACAAATACTGTCGCTGCTTGGACCGCCTACGGAAAAATAGATGGCCTCTTTTGGATGACCATCAATGCCTTTGGTATCTCTATCACCACCTTTGTCGGGCAAAACTTTGGCGCACAAAAGCTGGATCGTGTTCGAAAAGGAATCCGCACCTGCCTCGCAATGGCATTTGCCGCATCTGTATTTTTAAGTGCCTTTATCTATGTGGCAGGAGGCCCTATTTTAGGCCTCTTCACAACAGATGATGTCGTGCGTCAAATAGGACTTGATATTGTACACTTTCTAGTGCCAACTTTTTTCACTTATGTATGTATTGAAATATTATCTGGTGCTCTTCGAGGAACAGGTGATTGCTGGATTCCTATGGCGATGACCTGCCTTGGCGTATGTGTGCTGCGCGTAATCTGGATTGTTTTTGTCGCACCACTGCGCCCCAATATCTTTACCGTATCCTTCTGTTACCCAATGACATGGGTGGTCACATCTATTTTATTTGTAATCTACTACAAACTATTTAGTCATTTGAGCAACAGGAAAGTAAAAACTTATAATAATTAAATACTACTACTATAAATTGATATGCCCCCTGTTAAGGAGGCATATCATTCACACTTTTTTATCCTAATTTCTTACACAAATATAAAACCAGATCGTCATCATTCCTGCATGTACTATATTGCTCACATACCTTATCATTATACCAAACACCTGAGCCATCTGGGATATACCCGCGCTTCACATACATTCGCTGTGCATTTCCATACCCGCTGTGCAGTCCGACGCCAAGATAAACCATATCCGCATATTCCCCAGAAATTTTCTCGGCAATATCCATTAAACAAGTCCCAATACCCCTATTTCGATATTTTTGTAAAACCCCAAAATCAATCAACTCAGGATAACCTTTTCCGCCAAATGCACCCCATGTACTATTGGGATAAATATTGATATATCCAACGGGATTACCAGATAACTCTGCCACCAGAGATATCGCTTTTAAAGCTCTCTGATCCTCCAGCCTTTTTTGATATTTCTCGACGGTCACTGACCATCCTTGTGCAATTTCTTCATCTGTAATTATCTGAGCATCTGAATCTTCCATATTGCGAATAATCAGAGCCTCCTTTGAATAATAAATCATTAAAGTCTCCTATATACAGCGGTCCTATCTTCTTATCTGCCGTATAACTTTACCAAATCTCGAATTTCACCTGCAAGCTCTGTGCTACACACATCTTTCTTAAGTCTCCACTTCCAGTTATCCCCCAATGTAGATGGTGTATTCATACGTGCCTCACCACCCATTTCCAGATAATCCTGAATTGGAATAATCGCAATATCTGCCACACTGGCAAGCGCTGCCCGAACAAATGCCGTTGTCACATGCTCCTTATCTGTAATGGCAAGATAGCGGTTTGCATATTCTCTCGACGCCTCATCTATCTGCTCATACCAGCTCTTTGTTGTATCATTATCATGTGTTCCTGTGTATACCACGCAATTTTGAGAATATGTGTGCGGAAGATAATTGCTCTCCTCTCTTGGGTCAAATGCAAATTGAAGCACCTTCATGCCCGGAAAACCTGTTTTCTTTACCAACTCCAACACAGAATCTGTAAGGAAACCTAAATCTTCCGCAATCACAGGTCGATCCCCTAATGTCCGCTTCATTGTATCGAAAATATCATATCCCGGCCCCTTCTCCCAATGCCCAAATTCTGCCGTTTTATCTCCATATGGAATGGTATAATATTCATCAAACCCACGAAAATGGTCAATCCGCACAATATCATACAACTCAAAGCAATAGCGCAAGCGTTTCATCCACCAGCTATATCCTGTCTTTTTATGATATTCCCAGTTATAGAGCGGATTGCCCCACAACTGCCCTGTAATGGAAAAGCCATCCGGCGGACAACCTGCCACCGCTGTGGGCACTCCCATCTCATCCACCCGAAATAGCTCCTTGTGCGCCCAGGTATCTGCACTGTCCATAGCCACATAGATCGGAATGTCCCCGATGATC
>CAMUFS010000097.1 GCA_947088195.1 uncultured Clostridia bacterium | reverse complement strand
AAGGCACTTTTTCTGCCTTCCCTAGAGGAGAGGGAAGAGGGACGGACATGGCACACGGCACTCTCGGAGGCCTCTGCCCGTTTTGGCAGGGAAAAGCTGATTTTTTGTGGGGAGGAACAGACCTTAGAGACCTTCCAAAAAGAAGTCTTGGAGTTTGCAGGCGCTTTATGTATAACAGAGTCAGATAAATTTTCAATAGAAGTAGAGATTCCGCTCTATTCCTTGGTATCTGGCAGGGATGCAGTGAATCAGATGGCAAAGCTCACACTGAGTCCTGCGCTTTCTTGGCAGGAGCTTGTTCCAAATGGGGATGGATTGATCCCTGTGGTGGTTCAGGATTATAAAACCAGCCAAGTGCTGATGCTTGCCTATATGAATCAGGAAGCATATGAAACAACACTTTTGACAGGTCGGATGACCTATTACAGCAGAAGCCGGCAGGAGCTTTGGGTGAAGGGGCTGACATCCGGGCATTTTCAGTATGTGAAGGAATTGTCCGCGGATTGTGATAGAGATACACTTCTTGCCAAGGTGTCACAGATAGGGAATGCATGTCATACAGGGAGCTATTCCTGCTTTTTCGATGAGATTGCAAAGAAGAGCTGTAAAACTGTGAATCCACTTGTTGTGTTGCAACAAGAATATAAAACAATTCTTGACAGAAAAGAAAATCCCAAGGAAGGCTCTTACACCAATTATCTATTTGAAAAAGGAATTGACAAAATTCTTAAGAAGGTGGGGGAGGAGGCAGCGGAGATTATTATTGCTGCAAAGAATCCAGAGCCAGAGGAAATAAAATATGAGATCGCTGATTTTTTATATCATGTCATGGTACTGATGGTGGAAAAAGGAGTGAGCTGGGAGGATATTACAAGAGAGATATCCAACCGCTGACAGGTATTTGGAGGTATAAAAATGAAACGAGTACTGACCTATTATTTAAGACCATATTATCTGCGAATGTGCCTTGGATTTGCGGTCAAATTCGCAGGGACAATTATGGATCTGTGCCTGCCGTGGATATTGGCACATATGATTGACAATATCATTCCCATGAACAACAAACAACTGATTTTTGTGTGGGGATTTTTGATGATTCTATGTGCCATACTGGCGTGGGTGGGCAATATCGTGGCCAATCGAATGGCGTCCAAGGTGGCGAGGGATACCACAGAGAGAGTGCGTCATGATCTGTTTTCTAAAGTGACATATCTGTCAAATCAGAGCACGGATGCCTTTACAAAGCCCTCGCTGATCTCAAGGCTAACCAGCGATACCTACAACCTGCACCAGATGCTTGGCAGGGTGCAGCGGCTTGGCGTGCGTGCGCCTATTCTGTTAATCGGGGGAATTCTAATTACATTAACTCTTGATCCGGTGCTAACCTTAATTCTGGTATCGGTGCTTCCCTTTATTGTTATTATTATGACATCAACCTCGAAAAAGGGCATCCCAATGTATGCAAAGCTTCAGGAGGCCCTAGATCAGTTTGTCCGTCTGGTGCGTGAGGATATTGCGGGAATCCGTGTGATCAAGGCACTGTCAAAGACGCACTATGAGAGGGAGCGTTTTGCGTCCATCAATGAGGAAGTGGTAAAGATAGAGAAGAAGGCAGGCATGACAATGGCTGTCGTGAATCCAGCCATGAATTTCTTCTTAAATATTGGTCTGGTATTGGTAATTATAGCGGGAGCTTACCGCGTTAATGCGGGGCACTGTGAGGTCGGGAAAATTCTCGCTTTTATGACCTATTTTACCATTATTTTAAATGCTATGATGTCAATTTCAAAAATGTTTGTTATTATTTCCAAGGCAGTCGCTTCTGCGGATCGTATAGTAGCCGTGCTTGACGCAGAGGATGAGAGAGAACTGGAAGTGATAACAGAAGAAGTAGAATCGGGAAAAGAATCCAAAAAAGGGTCCGATTGTATGATATGCTTTGATCAGGTATCTTTTTCTTATAATCATGTGGAGAATAATCTGTCCAATATTAATTTTTCTATAAAAAAGGGAGAGACACTTGGCATTATCGGGGAGACTGGCTCAGGAAAATCGACGGTGGTCAGCCTGCTTTTGCGGTTCTATGATGCGACGGAAGGAAGCATCTATATTGATGGCAAACCAATTCACGCCATTCCAATCAGTGAGCTTAGGCACCGTTTTGGCGTGGTGTTTCAGAACGATGCATTGTTTGAGGACTCCATTTCGGAGAATGTAAGGCTTGGAAGGGAGCTTACAGAGGAGGAGCTGAAGCAGGCAATTTTGTATGCGCAGGCAAAGGAGTTTGTGGAGGAGAAAAACCGCGGTTACTATGATAAGCTAAATATAAAGGGAGCAAATCTAAGTGGCGGACAAAAGCAGAGAATCTTAATTGCCAGAGCACTTGCCGCGCATCCTGATATTTTAATTCTCGATGATTCCTCAAGTGCATTGGATTATCGCACCGATGCCTCGCTGAGGAAGGAGTTAAAAGAACACTTTAAGGATACAACAACCGTGATTATCGCGCAGAGAATTAGTTCTATTATGCACGCCGATCATATTTTGGTGTTGGAGGATGGCGAGATGATAGGCTATGGAACACATGAGGAGCTTTTAGAGAGCTGTCAGGTATACAGAGAGATCGGACGCTCTCAGATGGGAATTGCTTCTGAGGCATCATAGGAGGAAGAGATGGCAAATAAAAATAAAACCTACGAAAAGCCCAAGAATCGCCGTGGCACAATTCTCCGCCTTGGAAAGTATATGATGAATTATTTCTGGCTTCTGCTGCTCGCACTTTTACTGACAATCGGCAGCAATATGTTTTCCTTGATAGGACCTACCTTGTCTGGCTATGCGATCGATGCCATTGAATTTGGCAAGGGAAGAGTGGATTTTGAGCGTGTGTTTTACTATGCAGGCTTGATGGTCATTTTCTATGTAGTCTCATCGGCATTATCCTATTTTTTGTCAATATTAATGATCCATATTAGCCGCAAGGTTGTGTTTCGCATGAGAAAGGATGTATTTGACAGATTGTTAAGCCTTCCTGTCGGATACTTTGACACACATCAGACGGGGGATATTATCAGTCGCATTTCATATGATATTGATACAATTAACGCCTCCCTCTCCAACGATCTAGTGCAGATATTGGCGACGGTGATCACAGTGATTGGGGCCTTTAGCATGATGGTGGTGATCTCGCCAAAATTAGTTTTGGTGTTTGTCTTTACTGTGCCGCTCTCCATCTGCATGACAAAATTAATTACCAGCAAGACAAGACCACTCTTTCGCTTGCGTTCCAAAAAGCTGGGAGAATTAAATGGGTTTGTGGAGGAAATGATCTCAGGGCAAAAAACATTAAAGGCGTACCATCAGGAGGAAAATACCATCGCAAAATTTGATGCCAAAAATGAGGAAGCAGTGGAATCCTACTATCGTGCAGAATATTATGGAAGTGTGACAGGTCCTACAGTAAATTTTATCAATAATCTTTCCCTTTCCTTGATCAGTGTATTTGGCGCACTTCTTTATCTGGCAAATAGCATGACAGTGGGGGACATCTCTTCTTTTGTCCTGTATTCCAGAAAATTTTCTGGGCCCATCAATGAATTTGCCAATATTATCAGTGAATTTCAGTCTGCGCTCGCAGCGGCAGAACGTGTTTTTCTGTTAATTGACGAATCACCAGAACCGCTTGACGCAAAAGATGCCAAGGAACTGCACAAGGTACAAGGCAATGTGCGCATCGAGAATGTTAGCTTTGGCTATACAAAAGGGAATACAATTATCAAAAATCTAAATTTGGATGCCAGAAAAGGCAAGCTAGTGGCGATTGTGGGGCCAACTGGAGCAGGAAAGACCACACTGATCAATCTGTTAATGCGCTTTTATGATGTGGGGGACGGTCATATCTATGTCGACGGGGAGGAGACTACACATGTCACCAGAAGCAGCTTAAGAAAATCCTATGCGATGGTGCTTCAAGATACATGGCTTTTTGAGGGCAGTATCTTTGACAATATCGCCTATGGAAAAGAAGGGGCCACCATGGAGGAGGTTGTGGCAGCGGCAAAAGCAGCGAAGATCCATTCTTTTATTAAGCGCCTGCCAAATGGCTACAATACGATACTAAGCGATGATGGAACCAATATATCCAAGGGACAGAAACAGCTTCTTACCATAGCAAGAGCAATGCTTTTAGAATCCCCCATGCTTATCCTAGATGAAGCGACATCCAACGTCGATACGCGGACAGAGATACAGATTCAGCAGGCAATGCGCAAGCTGATGGAGCATAAAACCTGCTTTGTGATCGCGCACCGTCTGTCAACCATCCAGAATGCTGACGTGATTTTGGTAGTAAATCACGGAGAAATAGTAGAACAGGGAACCCATGAGGAGCTGATGAAAAGAAAAGGCTTCTATCATCAATTATATAGAGCGCAGTTTGAGTAGAAAATTTTCCTGTTTCTGACAGAAAACCTTTACAATAAAAATAGAAATACATTGTGGAGGTAAAGGAAAAAATGTCACAGATTTACGGTTATATTCGTGTATCGACAAGAGAACAAAATGAGGACAGGCAGATAATTGCCCTGTCAATCTGCAAGATTCCAAGGAAAAATTTGTTTGTGGACAAGCAGAGCGGAAAAGATTTTAATCGTCCGGCTTATAGAAGGCTGATAAAAAAGCTGAAGCCGGGCGATCTTTTAATTATTAAGAGTATTGATCGGCTGGGGCGCAATTATGAGGAAATATTGGAGCAATGGAGAATTATCACAAAAGAGATCCGCGCGGACATCCGCGTGCTGGACATGCCGCTTTTGGACACAAGCAGCAGCCGAGATCTGACAGGCACGTTAATTGCGGATATTGTTCTTCAGGTTTTGTCTTATGTGGCACAAAATGAGAGGGAAAATATCCGCCAGAGACAGACCGAGGGAATCGCGGCAGCAAAATCGCGCGGTGTGCGCTTTGGAAGAGAGGAAGCTTCCATGCCAGAGGATTTTGAAGAGTGGTATTTTAAATGGCGGCGCAAGGAGATAACAGGGAAGGAGCTTACCGATCATCTGGGCGGTGTACATATCGCAACTGTGTATCGACATGCAAAACGAACAGGATTACCTTTTATATCCATGAATCAGAAGGGGTATCCTTATAAAAAGGCAAAATAAGAAAGGTTTGCAAAATATGCAATATAGAAGGAGAGGAGTATGATATTCCACTATGGCTGGGAAACAGATATGGGTGGTTGATGATGATGTTTATATTGGTGATATGCTGGAGGAGCTTCTGACACGGGAGGGGTATCAGGTATATCGTGCCTATTCCGGCACAGAGGTGCTTTTGCTGCTTTCGAATACAAGGCCAGATTTGGTGCTTTTGGATCTGATGCTGCCGGGACTGAGCGGGGAGGAAGTGCTTCCAAGGCTTTGTGGTATTCCAGTTATTGTGATCAGTGCTAAGATTGATATAGATAATAAGGTGGAGCTTCTGCTAGGAGGGGCGGCGGATTATGTGACAAAGCCTTTTGACAACAAGGAGCTCCTTGCAAGAATTGTTGTGCAGCTTCGAAAGGTGGAAGCGGGGGATGGAGAGCGCAAGAAAAGCCTTATATTTGAAGAGATAAAAATGGATTTAGAACAACATGCTGTCTGGGTCAATGGAGCTTCTGTTAAATTGACAAGAACAGAATATGCTATATTAAAATTGTTGATGCAAAATCCATCACAGGTGATAACAAAAGCGATTTTGCTTGAACGGATCCGTGAGGATACCCCAGATTGTCTTGAAAATTCCTTGAAGGTTCATGTGAGTAATTTGAGAAAAAAGCTTCGTGACAGTTCGGGGAAGGAATATATTGAGGCGGTGTGGGGAATTGGATTTAAGATGATGAGAGGGTAGGAAGAAGCTTAACCATTTCTTTACTGTGATCTTAACCGTTTTCTTAACAAAAGGCTGTTATGATATGTGTATCAGATAAAGGAGGATGTTTAATATGGATTATGTTCTGACAACGAACAGCCTTTCAAAGAGCTATGGAAATTTTCATGCTTTACAGAATTGCTCCATGCATGTACCACAGGGGGCAATCTATGGCTTTGTTGGGAAAAATGGTGCGGGAAAGACGACACTTATCCGCTTAATTTGTGGCTTATTGCGAAATTATGCAGGAGAATATGCTTTATATGGCATAGGTGACAGAAAAAAGGAGATTAGAAAAGCTCGCAGGCGGATGGGGGCAGTGGTGGAAACACCATCTATCTATCAAGATATGACAGCACAGGATAATATGAGAGAGCAATATCGGGTGTTGGGGCTGCCGTCCTTCGATGGCATTGAGGAGCTTTTGGATTTGGTGGGGCTTTCAGATACAGGCAAGAAGAAGGCAAAGAATTTTTCACTTGGTATGCGCCAGCGACTTGGCATTGCTGTGGCCTTGGCAGGTGATCCAGATTTTTTGGTGCTGGACGAGCCTACCAATGGACTTGATCCACAGGGGATTATTGAGATTCGGGAGCTTATCTTAAAATTGAATAGAGAGAGACAGATCACAGTATTGATTTCTAGCCATATTTTGGATGAACTTGCGAAGCTTGCTACGCACTATGGATTTATTGATAAAGGACATATTGTCAAGGAGCTAAGTGCCGAAGAGCTTGTTTTAGCGTGCAGAAAATGTGTGAGGGTGGAAGTGACAGACACAGCAGTGCTCGCCCGCGTGCTTGATAATATGAAAGTAGAATATCAGATTATTTCAGATGTTTTTGCAGATATATTTGAGAAAATTAATATTTCTCGTCTCACTCTGGCACTTGCCAAGGAGGGCTGTGATGTGATTTCTGTTCAGGAGAGAGATGAGACGCTGGAGAGCTACTATATCAATTTAATAGAGGGTGGCAGATAGGAGTCAATATGAGTAAATTAATCCATTCAGGTCTTGTGCGAGTTCGAAAAAATAAGGTATTTTGGTGTTGTATTATTTGTGCAGTAATTCTTACTGTGGCAGTATGTATAAATCAATATAGTATAAAACGAAATTTTAATGCAACGATTGTATTTGATAAGTTATTTTTGTCCTTTGCTGTGTTGACAGGATGTATGCTTGCCATTTTTTCTAGTTTATTTCTCGGAACAGAGTACAGTGATGGGACGGTGCGCAACAAATTGATAGTTGGTCATTCCAGATATAGCATCTATCTGGCAAATTTTCTGTGCTGTGTGGCGTCAGGGCTGTTTTTTGATCTGATATGTATTCTGACCATCAGTATTATTGGAATCCCCATGTTTGGATTTTTTAAAAATTCTCCTTTGATAGTAGCGATGCTTGCTGGAATGGGACTGCTGCTCACAATTTTATATGCGGCGCTGTTTACTATGATGTCGATGGTGATCACAAGTCGTTCTGTCAATGGGATACTTTGTCTATTACTCGTAGTAGTGGGAACGATTGTGGCAGGGATTTTATTAGCCAGACTGCAAGAGCCGGAGTTTATCAGCGGAATTGTTATCTCGGCAGATGGGACACAGCATATGGATGGATGGTCAAATCCTCTCTATCTAAAACCAGAGGTGCGCGCCATATATGAACTTTTTATGGATATTCTTCCATTTGGGCAGGGGCTTATGATAGTGGATGGGGCTGTCATGCATCCATTTCGCATGGCATTGTTTTCTATATTGGAGAGTGTATTGTTTACCATGATAGGAATATGGCTTTTTGAAAAAAAGGATTTAAGGTAAAGGGGAAATATGGAGATTTGGCTGTGGGCTTTGCTTGGTATTCTTCTAGTTTTTATAATAGCTCTAGTGATAAAGCTCTATCTGCTTCGCAAAGCTGCAAGAGAGTTAGCAGAAGGCTTTGCTGATAGAATGGCAACTGGCTCAAATACGCTGCTTGATCTGTCCTGCCGTGACAAGGAAATGCTTTTTCTGGCGGACAGTATCAATAAGCAGCTTCGTAAATTGCGCAGGGAACGACATCGGTTTTATCAGGGGGATACAGAGCTTAAGCATGCCATTATGAATATTTCTCATGATCTGCGCACACCGCTTACAGCAATCTGCGGGTATCTGGATTTACTAAAAAGGGAGGAGCTTAAAGCAGATGCGAAAAGATATTTATCTGTAATAGAAAATCGTGTCATAGTGCTAAAGCAGCTTACAGAGGAATTATTTGGATATTCTATTATTTTATCTGCTGTGGAGATAAAAAAGGAGTCTGTGGCTCTTAATGATATATTGGAGGAAAGCATTGCCGGATATTATGTCGCATTAAAGCAGAGAAATATTGTACCTAAGATTCAAATGCCAGAAAGTAAGGTAGTGCGATTGCTTGATAGAAAATTATTATCTCGTGTCTTTTCTAATCTTCTGAGTAATGCGCTGAAATATAGTGATGGAGATCTAGAAGTGATATTGCTAGAGAATGGGGAGATTGCGTTTGTGAATACAGCTTCTGGGTTGAATGAAGTTTTGGTTGGCAGGTTATTTGATCGCTTTTATACGGTGGAGGCAGGAAGAGGATCGACAGGGTTGGGGCTGTCGATTGCACGAACGCTGATGGAACAGATGGAGGGGAGCATAGAAGCACAATATAAAGATGGAAAGCTTAGGGTTTATCTTCGATTTCAGCATATAATATAACAATTATGTTATGCAGGAGCTTGGTGTGGAATGGCATTAAAAAAATGCAATGCAGTTTTTGAAGGAGGCGGTGTCCGAGGAATCGGTCATGTGGGAGCTGTGTGCAGATTGGAGAAAGCGGGATATGAATTTGTCGATACAGCGGGATCATCTGCTGGCGCAATGGTAGCGGCGCTTCTTGCGGCGGGTTATACTGGTGCGGAGCTAAAAAAAGAGCTGGAAGCATTGGATTATATGAAATTTAAGGGAATGGATTTGCCGGATTATTTTGGTGTGGTGGGAAAAGCATTTTCCTTATTAATCAGTCTTGGCATTTACGATACAGAGTATTTGGAAGCTTGGATGGAAGGGCTGCTGGCACAAAAGAATATTAAAAATTTTGACGATCTGAGAAAGAATGGAAAAAAATTAAAAATTACAGCAAGTGATCTGACAGAGAAGCGCCTTTTGGTTTTTCCAGATGATTTGGAAGAATTTGGAATACAAAGAGAAGCATTTTCCGTTGCGGCAGCAGTGCGAATGAGTGTCAGTATTCCGGTCTTTTTTGAGCCAGTACAATGGAAGGATCGACATGGAAAAGTCCACATTATTGTGGATGGAGGTCTTTTAAGTAACTATCCAGTATGGCTGTTAGACGATGGAGAACATCTACCAAAAAGACCGACGTTTGGATTTAAATTTATAGATGAAGAAGAAACCTGCAAATGTAATATCTGTCAGGCAAAAGCCAATCTTGTAGATTATCTAAAAGCGATTGTATCCACTTGTCTGGATGCTGTCGATCACAATCATTTGATAGAAGGAGATTTTGAGAGAACAATTCGGATTTCTACTGCTGTGGGATTTAAGGAAGAGAGACATAAAATTAATGCGGTAGATTTCAATATTAGCAAAAAAGACAGTCAGGCATTGTTTGAAAATGGCTGGAAAGCGGCAGAGAAATTTTTAAATGAATGGAACTTTGAAGGATGGAAAAGAAGATTTCGGTAAATTTATAGAAATCTCAAATATTTCTTTCTCAATTTATAATAAATATTC
>CAMUFS010000096.1 GCA_947088195.1 uncultured Clostridia bacterium | reverse complement strand
GGAATGTTAAAGGAAAGCGTGTCTTTCTGTCAGGACATAACATATGAGAAGCTTCAGCGCAAGGAGCTGGAAAAGCTTACATACTATGATAGCTTTACGGAGGTTTACAATCGCAATTATTTTATTCAGTGGCTAGGAGAGCAGATTGAGATAGCGAGAAAAGATGTGAGCCTTATTCAGATGCTTTTTATCGACATTGATCATTTTAAATGGGTCAATGACAGGCTGGGGATTCAGATTGCGGATGAGCTGCTTTTAAAGGTTGCTGCCATAATTCAGCAGTATGAGTCTGATACAATAAAGATAGCACGTTTTAGCAGTGATGAATTTGTTGTAGGAATCAAGCAGTCGCTCGCCAATGACACGGCGGACGAGGTTGCAAAAAGAATACAAGAAAGTTTGAAAACCCCTATTCTTTTGAGCAATGGCATGAATTATTATGTTACGGTCAGCATTGGGATCGCAGAGTGTGATCAGGAGCTTCAGGACGCGGCAGATTTAATTCGTGCGGCAGATCTGGCCATGATGGAGGCAAAGAAAACCGGCAGAAATATGATCAAACACTATGAGCCTTATATGGTTGCAGGTTTTGTCGGAGAGGCAGATTTGGAACAGAAGCTTCAGTCGGCGGTGGAGAAGGGAGGTTTCTATCTCTTATATCAGCCGCAGTATTCTTCTATGACGGAAGAGCTTCGGGGTGTGGAAGCACTGATTCGCTGGCATGATGATGAGTTTGGAAATATTAGTCCGGCGTTGTTTATTCCGATTGCAGAGAAAAATGGTACAATCTGTAAGGTAGGAGATTTTGTGATACGGGAGGCATTGCGGACTCTGGGGAGATGGATGCAGGAATTTGATTATCAGGGAATTATGTCAATTAATATTTCTGCCGTTCAGTTCCGGGACAAGAAGTTTCTTAGTACCTTGCAATATTATTCAGGCATGTACAATGTCAATGCACATCAGATTGAGATAGAGCTTACGGAGAGCGTATTTATTGAAAATCTGGAGGAGACGGTGAAGCTTATCAATCAGTTGAGGGAATTTGGATACCGGGTGTCTTTGGATGATTTTGGGACAGGGTATTCATCACTTTCTTATCTGCGCATGGTTCCAATCGATACCTTAAAGATTGATCGATCTTTTATCACGGAGCTTTCTAGGGAGAAGAACACTACCATTATCACAAGCAGCATTATTGAGATGGCGGAAAAGCTGGGGCTTGAGGTGATTGCAGAGGGAGTGGAAGAGCGGGAGCAGCTTGAGTTTTTAAAGGAATATCAGTGCGGGACAATTCAGGGATATTTGTTGGGGCGCCCACTGCCCAGAGAAGCTGTGGAGGAAATTTTAAGCAGATAATTTTGCTTTTTTGTTTTACAAATAGGTAAGTTGTGGTATGATATAGGAAAAAAGATATAGACCGCAGGAGGAAAACAGAGATGACAGAAAATGTTGTGGAAAAAGAAGTTGTTTCAAAGAATTTTATCGAGCAGATAATTGAAAAGGATCTGGAAGATGGCTGCTACGATCATATTCAGACGAGATTTCCACCTGAGCCTAATGGGTATCTTCATATTGGACATGCAAAATCGATTTTGTTAAATTATGGATTAGCGCAGAAATATCATGGAAAGTTTAATCTGCGCTTTGATGATACCAATCCTACAAAGGAAAAGACAGAATTTGTTCATTCTATTATAGAGGATGCCAAGTGGCTGGGAGCAGATTGGGAGGACAGGCTTTTCTTTGCCTCCGATTATTTTGGGCAGATGTACGAGGCAGCCGTTAAGTTGATTAAAAAGGGAAAGGCTTACGTCTGTGATCTGTCTGCGGATGAGATTAAAGAATATCGTGGTACTTTGACAGAGCCGGGAAAAAACAGTCCTTACAGGGAACGGTCGATAGAGGAAAATCTTGAGCTTTTTGAAAATATGAAGAACGGCATGTATAAGGATGGTGAGAAGGTGCTTCGCGCCAAGATTGATATGGCTTCTCCTAATATCAATATGCGCGATCCTATTATTTATCGTGTAGCGCGCATGACACATCATAACACGGGAGATACCTGGTGTATTTATCCTATGTATGATTTTGCCCATCCGATTGAGGATGCGATAGAGAAGATCACACATTCTATTTGTACGTTGGAATTTGAGGATCACAGACCGCTCTATGACTGGGTGGTGAGAGAGTTAGAGTATCCAAATCCTCCCAAACAGATTGAATTTGCAAAATTGTATCTCACAGATGTGGTGACAGGCAAGCGCTATATTAAGAAGCTGGTGGAAGATGGAATTGTGGATGGCTGGGACGATCCGCGCTTAGTATCTGTGGCAGCGCTTCGGAGAAGAGGCTTTACGCCAGAAGCTATACGAAATTTTGTCGAGTTGGTGGGCGTGTCGAAGGCAAATAGTTCTGTGGATTATGCCATGCTTGAATATTGTATCCGCGAAGATTTAAAGCTCAAGGTACCCCGCATGATGGCAGTTCTTGATCCGATTAAGCTTGTGATAGACAATTACCCTGAGAATGTCACAGAGCAGCTTGATGCGCCGAACAATCAGGAGAAGGAAGAGATGGGTAACCGCACCATTCCATTTGGAAGAGAGCTTTACATTGAAAGGGAGGATTTTATGGAAGAGCCTCCAAAGAAATATTTTCGTATGTTTCCGGGCAATGTGGTGCGTTTGATGTATGCCTATATTGTCACTTGTACAGGCTGCGAGAAGGATGCGAATGGCAATGTGACAGTGGTTCATTGTACCTATGATCCAGAGACAAAAGGTGGAAATGCAAGAGAGGGGCAGAAGGTTAAGGGTACCATTCACTGGGTTTCTGTAAAGGATGCTGTGGATGCTAAGGTGCGCCTTTATGAAAACATTATAGATGAAGAAAAAGGAAAATTAAATGAGGATGGAACACTGAATCTAAATCCAAATTCCCTCAGAGTGCTGGAGCATTGCTATCTGGAGTCTAATCTTGCAAAGGCGGAAAAGCTTATGAAGTTTCAGTTTGTAAGAAATGGATATTTTTGTGTGGACTCTAAGGATTCTACAGAAGATGCATTAGTATTTAATCGAATTGTTTCTCTGAAAAGCTCATTTAAGCTGTAAGAGTCAGCGTTAAAAGGGGAAGGGTTGAAAGGGAATGGGTGGTATGTTTAAGGAGTTGGAGCCAATGGGTCTAAAAAATGCCGATGTTGCCGAGAGATCCTTGTTTGTTACAGGGAAGGAGCGAGTAGAAAAACAGAATGAGCAAGAGATTAAGGAGAAGTTAGAGAAAGAAGCACAGGAGTATGAGAAGGATAGTCTGTTTGATAAAAAATATGAATGTCCTATCTGTGACAATCATTTTACAGAGAGAACTGTGCGAACGGGAAAAACTCGTCTTCTCTCCACAGACACAGACCTGCGCCACAAATATAAAGCATTTGATCCAATCAAATATGATATTATTGTCTGTCCAAGGTGTGGTTATGCTGCAATGGGAAAGAGAAGCTTTGAGGGACTGTCCTCTCTTCAGAGAAAGATGCTGAAGGAACAGGTACAAGCCAATTTTAAGGGATTGCCTCCAATGGGTGAGACGTTTACTTATGATCAGGCAATTTTGCGCTACAAGCTTGCTCTTTACAGTTCTATTGTAAAAAGGAGCAAGGCAAGTGAGCGTGCTTATATGTGCTTAAAGATTGCGTGGCTGTTTCGCAGCAAGGGTGAGGATATGAAGCCAACAGAGGAGAAATATGAGGAAAAGCAGTTAAAATGTAAAGCCGAGGAGAAAAGCTACTTAGAAAAGGCATACAAAGGGTTTGACACGGCAGTACAGTCTGAGATGTTTCCTATCTGTGGGATGGATGAGATGACTTTTAATTATCTATATGCAGATCTTTCTAGAAGGACTGGAAATATAGATATGGCAAAGAAGATGTTAGGCACTGTTCTAGTGTCAAGGTCGACAACTTCAACACTTAAGGATAAGGCGAGAGCACTAAAAGAGCTTATTCGTGAAGAGGAGGAGCGAAAGGAACAGCTCCAGAATAAAAAATTGGGATAATTATATGAATGATCTGATAATTCCTCTGGACAGTGGTTCCAGAGAGCCTGTGTATGAACAAATTTATCGTTATATCAAAGAGGAGATCCGCAATGGAAGCCTGCCCTTTCACGGCAGGCTTCCTTCGACAAGAGCACTTGCAAGACATATGCAGATAAGCAGAAGCACCGTAGATATGGCATATGCCCAGCTTGTGGCAGAGGGCTATCTGGAATCTATTCCATGCAAGGGATATTATGTGGCACAGATTGAGGAGCTTTTTGTATCTCCAAAGCAACAGCCGGAGCCGGAACAAAAACAAAGGAATATAAAATCAAAATATGCTTATGATTTTTCCCCAAGAGGAATCGATCTGAGAAGCTTTCCTTATAATGTTTGGCGAAGGCTTACAAAGAATACTTTGATGGATGATAAATGTGAGATTTTTGAGATGGGAGATCCCAAAGGAGATTATTCGCTGAGAAGCATTATCTGCCAATATCTACATCAGGCGAGAGGTGTGAACTGTATACCAGAACAGATGGTGATTGGTGCGGGAAATGAATATCTCCTGATGCGATTGAGTCAGCTTCTGCCGTCTGGCTGTCAGATTGCGATGGAAAACTTATAGACAGGCTTACCGCATTTTTTGCGGGCTGGGGCATACGGTTGTGCCTGTGCCAATGGATGAGGGGGGCATGGAGATAGAAGCCCTTGAGAAAAGTGGTGCAATGTTAAGCTATGTAATGCCCTCCCACCAATATCCTCTTGGAATTGTAATGCCAATTAAAAGGCGCATGGAGCTTTTGGCGTGGGCGTCGAAGGGAGAGCGCTATATTATAGAAGATGATTATGACAGTGAATTTCGATATAAAGGAATGCCAATCCCATCACTTCAGGGAGTGGACAGAAAGGATTGTGTTATCTACATTGGAACATTTTCCAAGTCCGTAGCCCCAGCAATCCGCATTAGCTATATGGTGCTGCCACACTCTTTGCTTAAGCGGTATGAGAGCTACAATTATTATTCCTCCACCGTGTCTCGTATAGATCAGACAGTGATGGAAAGCTTTATTCGTGGAGGATACTTTGAGAGACATTTAAACCGCATGAGGACCATCTATAAAAATAAACATGATGTACTGATGAATGAGCTAAAGGATCTTGGTGATTTTTCTATCTCTGGCGAAAATGCAGGACTTCATCTTTTGCTTACCGGAGCCAGAGAGGAGAGAGAGCTCATAGATCTGGCTGCAAAGCAGGGGGTGCGGGTGTATGGATTGTCTGACTACTATATTACAGATACCGAGAGACAGCACAGAACGGTGGTTCTCGGTTACGCCAATATGACAGAGGAAGAGATAAAAAAGGGAGCAGCACGCTTAAAGGAGGCATGGGGATGAAAGAAGAGCTGTATACAATACCAGTGAACGATGCATTTCAGACAGGTTGCGAATGTCCTATCTGCGCTATGAGAGAAGAATTGGAGCAAAATGCAGTGGAATACACAATGGGTCCTAGCTATATGGAAGATGATATTCGCATGGAGACCAATCGAATGGGCTTTTGTCAGCGCCATATGAAACAGATTTCTGATCAAAATAATAAATTGGGGCTTGCCCTAGTAGTGAAAACACATATGGACAAGATTATCAAGGATGTCGAGAAGGCAGAAAGGCAGAGGGAGAAGCCAAAGGGTTTATTTAAAAAGCCAACACAGGACCCCGTATCAGCATATCTAAGAGAATTAGAAAAATCCTGTTTTGTGTGCAACAGAATAGAAAATAGTTTTAAGCGCTATATTGCAACAATATTCTATCTCTGGAAGCAAGATGCAGAATTTAAAAAGACATATGAAAACAGCAAGGGCTTTTGTAATGAACATTATCGGATTCTTCTTGAGGAGGCACCAAAAGAATTATCAGGAAGCAATCTGACAGAATTTCTTTCTATAACAGATAAAATCTATCTTACTAATATGTGCCGTGTTCGTGATGATGTAGAATGGTTTATCAATAAATTTGACTATCGCTATCAAGATGCTCCATGGAAGAACTCAAAAGATGCTTTGCCAAGGGCACTGACGAAATTAAATGGAATTATAGAGAAAGAAGGATAAGAATAGATCTGTTATTGCTGAAAGAGGTCCGCAGAGCCATACCACTAATATCCTCCGTCACCGCGCTCCCGCTTAGTGAAAAACGTAGCGGACGCTAAGCTCGTGAGGGACCTCGCTAAGCGCCGACGTTTTTCAATAGGTTCCTTGAGGATATTAGTGGTATGGCTCTGCTGTTTTTTCTATATGCTAGATATATTGTTATTTGATATATGTATATATTTTTGTGTTTTTGCACATTTTTTATAGTATTGAGAAAGTGAAAAGGGAGATAGGCAAGTCCCCCATCTCCCTGCATGGATCGTAGTATTCTTACTGCTCTGGTTCAGTATCTTCAGATAAATCAGGTGATTCCGCTTCTTCTGGCGTGTCCAGAGGGATAGAGACATACTCCCGCTTAATGGGGACAGGCTCTGGCTTCTCTGTCTTGTCATTCTCACTGGCTTCATCCTCAAAGTCATTGAAATCCTCATCAAGGGATTTGCGGAAATCTCTGTATTTGGTAAAATAAGCGATACAGCCTGCCACAGCAGCACCTGCGATCACTGTGACTGTGAGGAATTTTCCAAAGTGTTTTTTTGACATGAAAGCAACTCCTTTCTTGTAGGAAATTTCTGCTGCATGATCCAGCTTACAGTTTATGTGGCTGGATTGTAACAAATTTCTTTATAGGAAATATTTCCAATATATCTTATTGTAATACGCTTTTGGAAAAAAGAAAAGCATTTTTTGTGGTTTGTGTGTGAGAAACTTTGTTCTAGTGTTGTAAATTTTGTGTTATCATGTGATTAATCTGATTGTTTGAGGGAAGGATAATGATGGATGACAAGATGCCAATTTGCCTTTGCCAGATTCCTGTTCATATGCAGCAGAACCAGATGTATGAAGCGATAGCTTCTTATGTGAAAAATATACCAAAGGAGCAGCAGATTGATGACTCTGCCTATGAAAAACGTTTGGCTGTGTGCAGTGAATGTAAGGCGCTTGTAAATGGCTTGACTTGTAAGTATTGCGGGTGCTTTGTGTTAGCGAGGGCGAGAAAGCGGAGCCAGGGCTGTCCCATGCCGGGAGGAGACCTCTGGAGTGAAGTATATTAAAAAAGTATAAAATATCAAAAATGGAAGAAAACGAGATAAATAAAGAATAAGTAAGAAAATAAAAGAAAATTAGAGATAATGGCCAAAATATATAAAAATGGAAACTTGCATAAAAGGGCATTAGTCACTAATATATAACTATCGGTTAGCACTCGATGACAATGAGTGCTAATAAAATGAAGGAGGAAAATAGAGATGAAATTAGTACCTTTAGGTGACAGAGTTGTATTAAAGCAGTTAGTAGCAGAAGAAACCACAAAGTCCGGCATTGTGTTGCCGGGTCAGGCGAAGGAAAAGCCACAGCAGGCAGAAGTGATCGCAGTAGGTCCGGGCGGAGTTGTGGATGGTAAAGAAGTTACCATGCAGGTAAAGGTTGGAGATCAGGTTATTTTCTCCAAGTATTCTGGAACAGAGGTTAAGATTGAGGAAGAAGAGTACATTATTGTAAAACAGAATGATATTCTGGCTGTTGTTGAATAATACAGAATAGGAAATATCGACGAAAATTAAGGAGGATGTCAATCATGGCAAAGGAAATCAAGTATGGCGTGGATGCCAGAACAGCTTTGGAGGCTGGTGTAGATAAATTAGCAAATACAGCAAGAGTGACACTGGGACCGAAGGGAAGAAATGTGGTTCTTGATAAGTCTTTTGGTGCACCACTTATCACAAACGATGGTGTCACCATCGCAAAGGAGATTGAGCTTGAAGATGCATTTGAGAATATGGGTGCACAGCTTGTCAAGGAAGTAGCGACAAAGACCAATGATGTGGCAGGTGATGGAACCACAACCGCTACTGTGCTCGCTCAGGCTATGATTCATGAAGGAATTAAGAATCTGGCAGCAGGCGCAAATCCTATTATTTTGAGAAAAGGCATGAAGAAGGCTACAGATGCCGCAGTAGAAGCGATTGCATCTATGAGCAGCAAGGTAAATGGAAAGAATCAGATCGCTAGAGTGGCAGCCGTTTCTTCTGGTGACGAGGAAGTTGGAAATCTGGTTGCAGACGCTATGGAGAAGGTTTCCAATGATGGTGTTATTACCATCGAGGAATCCAAGACCATGAAGACAGAGCTTGATTTAGTAGAAGGTATGCAGTTTGACAGAGGTTATATCTCCGCTTACATGGCTACTGATATGGACAAGATGGTAGCAAATCTGGAAGATCCCTATATTTTAATTACAGACAAGAAGATTTCTAATATTCAAGAGATTCTTCCTGTTTTGGAGCAGATTGTACAGTCTGGTTCTAGACTTCTTATTATCGCTGAGGATGTAGAGGGCGAAGCACTTACTACATTGATTGTAAATAAATTAAGAGGAACTTTTTCAGTAGTAGCTGTAAAAGCTCCGGGTTATGGCGACAGAAGAAAGGAAATGTTAAAAGACATTGCAATCTTGACAGGTGGTCAGGTTATTTCTGAGGAGCTTGGCCTTGATCTGAAAGAGACAACAATGGATATGCTGGGTCGTGCAAAATCTGTAAGAGTGGAGAAAGAGAACACGATTATTGTGGACGGCGAGGGTGATAAGGAAGAGATCGCTGCTAGAGTATCTCAGATCCGTGCTCAGATTGAAGAGACAACTTCTGATTTTGATAAAGAGAAATTACAGGAAAGACTGGCGAAGTTAGCAGGTGGTGTGGCTGTTATTCGCGTAGGTGCTGCAACAGAGACAGAGATGAAGGAGAATAAGCTTCGCATGGAGGACGCTTTGGCAGCGACAAGAGCAGCCGTAGAAGAGGGTATTATCGCAGGCGGCGGTTCTGCATATATCCATGCAGCAAAGAAGGTAGCAGAGATGACTACAGGCTTAGAGGGCGATGAGAAGACAGGTGCCAATATTATCTTAAAGGCATTGGAGGCTCCTTTGGCTACTATCGCTGAGAATGCAGGTCTGGAGGGAGCTGTCATTATCAATAAAGTTCGTGAGAAAGAGCCGGGAATTGGATTCGATGTCTTGAAAGAGGATTATGTGGATATGGTAGAGACAGGTATCCTTGATCCAGCTAAGGTGACAAGAAGTGCACTGCAGAATGCAACCAGCGTAGCATCCACTTTGTTGACAACAGAAGCAGTGGTAGCAAATATTAAAGAAGAAACTCCAGCTATGCCTCAGGGCGGCGGAATGGGAATGATGTAATTTCCTCATAACCGATTGGACAGAATAGCTATTTATAAAACAACATTAATCAATAAATATATTCTGGGATAATTGTTATAGAGAGTGCAGAAAAAGACAAGTAAGAAGTGATTGCTTTTTGCTTGTCTTTTTTGTTTATGAATTTATGGAACATGTTCGAGAAGGGGCCGCTCAGAGAACTGCCTATAATCCTCCATCACCGCGCTCTCGCTTAGTGAAAAACGTAACGGACACTAAGCTCGTGAGAGACATCGCTGAAGCATACCGCATAATTCGCAAGCTCATTATGCGCCGACGTTTTTCAAT
>CAMUFS010000095.1 GCA_947088195.1 uncultured Clostridia bacterium | reverse complement strand
TGTGGGCGGACCCTTCTAGAATATGATTCACCCCCCCCACAATCACAAATAGCCTATAAAGATATTTTGTATAAAGTATATTCACATATAAGCCAACTAACCAGATATAGTACTAACATAGCCAACAGCATAACTCAGAGAACTGTCTCAAATATGGTATAGTTTAAAGCTAACCAGATGGAGTATGTCTGAAATACAAAGAAAGTAGCACAACAAAACCAGTAGTAGCGTCCGTTATGTTTTTCCCTAAGCGGAAGCGAAGGGACGGAGGATACTACTGGTTTTGTTGTGCGGATCTTTTTCAAAATTAAATTATTGTTTTTTTTCAGCGTCCAGCATCGCTCTTACCTTCATGGACAGTCCAAAGAGATTGATAAATCCTTCTGCGTCATGATGATCGTAGAGCTCACCTGTGGTGAAGCTTGCGAGTGATTCGCTGTATAAGGAATATGGAGAAGTGGTTCCAGCTTTTATAATATTTCCCTTGTAGAGCTTGAATTTTACTTCTCCGGTTACATTTTGCTGTGTGGATTCAATAAATGCCTGCAGAGCTTCTCTGAGAGGAGTGAACCATTTTCCCTCGTATACAAGGTCGGCAAATTTGACAGCGACCAATTTTTTGTAATCCAGTGTGTCACGGTCCAAAATTAATTCTTCAAGCTGCATATGAGCTTCCATCAGTATAGTGCCTCCGGGTGTTTCATATACACCGCGGGATTTCATGCCAACCACGCGATTTTCTACAATATCAATAATGCCGATTCCGTGTTTTCCGCCAAGCTCATTGAGCTTGCGGATAATGTCGGAGGGCTTCATGGCAGTGCCGTTTACGCTGGTAGGAACACCTTTTTCAAAGGTTAAGGTGACGTATTCGCCTTCGTCAGGTGCTTTTTCTGGTGTTGTTCCAAGTACCAGCAGATGGTCATAGTTTGGTTCATTTGCTGGGTTTTCCAATTCCAGACCCTCATGGCTGATATGCCACAGATTGCGGTCACGGCTGTAGCTGCTGTCAGCGGAAAATGGGAGATCGATGCCATGCTCCTTGCAGTAAGCGATCTCATCTTCGCGTGACTGCATCTTCCAGGTATCGTTGCATCTCCATGGAGCGATAATTTTAAGATCTGGAGCCAGTGCTTTGATGGTAAGCTCGAAGCGCACTTGATCGTTGCCTTTTCCAGTGGCACCATGACAGATGGCAACAGCGTTTTCCTTGCGTGCAATCTCTACCAGTCTCTTGGCGATTACAGGTCTTGCAAAGGAGGTGCCAAGCAGATATTTATTTTCATATACAGCGTTAGCCTGAACGGTTGGGATAACATAGTCGTCGACAAATTCATCTACTAAATCTTCAATGTACAGCTTGGAAGCGCCGGAGAGCTTTGCTCGTTCTTCAAGTCCGTCTAATTCATTTCCCTGCCCTACATTTGCGCAGACACATATCACATCATAATCATAATTTTCTTTTAGCCATGGAATAATCGCGGTGGTGTCAAGTCCGCCGGAATAGGCTAAGATAACTTTTTCTTTCATTCTGAAAAAGGCCTCCTCATAATATTTTGTTATAAATATACAACAGGAGAAGAAAATATGCAAGTGGATTTTTTGGAAAATGTATGTTTGTTTAAAATATTATATTGCATATTATTCATGTGTAGTGTATAATTATAAAATTGTAAAATAGATTGCAATCGTCAGGATTTCAGTTATAATGGTAGAAGAATGGAGGGATATTATGATAAGAGCAGGAATTATAGGGGCGACGGGCTATGCAGGGAATGAGCTTGTTCGGTTGCTTTTGCAGCATAAGGAGGCGGAGGTTGTCTGGTATGGCTCGAAGAGCTATATTGACAAGAAGTATGCATCTGTGTATCAGAATATGTTTCAACTGGTGGATGATGTTTGTATGGACGATAACATGCAAGAACTTGCGGAGGCGGTGGATGTGATTTTTACGGCGACCCCGCAGGGGCTTTGTGCATCTTTGGTGACAGAAGAGATTTTGTCCAAAGCAAAAGTTATCGATCTGAGCGCAGATTTTCGCATAAAGGATGTAAGGGTTTATGAGGAATGGTATGGGATAGAACACAAGAGTCCGCAATTTATAGAGGAGGCAGTGTATGGACTGTGTGAGATTAACAGAGAGAAGATAAGGAAGGCAAGGCTGGTGGCAAATCCGGGTTGTTATCCGACTTGTTCCTTTCTTTCTGTGTATCCATTAGTGAAGGAAGGGCTGATCGATCCCAATACATTGATTATTGACGCAAAGTCAGGGACTTCTGGCGCAGGGCGCGGGGCGAAGGTGAATAATCTGTTTTGTGAGGTAAATGAGAATATAAAGGCATATGGAGTGGCAACACACCGTCATACGCCAGAGATTGAGGAGCAGCTTACTTATCAAGCAGGTGCTCCGGTGACAATTAATTTTACGCCGCATCTTATTCCAATGAATCGCGGTATATTGGTGACAGCGTATGCGTCTGTTTGTGATAGAGGGATTTCTGAGAAGGATCTCAGGGATGTGTACAATCGTTATTATGAGAAAGAGTATTTTATCAGAGTGCTGGACGCCGATGTCTGTCCAGAGACACGCTGGGTAGAGGGCAGCAATTATGTGGATGTAAATGTTAAGATGGATACGAGAACCGGAAGAGTGATTATGATGGGGGCAATGGACAATCTGGTTAAGGGAGCAGCAGGACAGGCCGTACAAAATATGAATTTAATGTTTGGATTGGAAGAAAATGAGGGACTTAAGGCGGTTCCCATGTTTCCGTAAGGCTTATAAATTGGGAGGATGATTATGATAAAGAAAATAGAGGGCGGTGTGACTGCCGCAAAAGGATTTTTGGCAGCTGGTGTAAATGCTGGTATCAAACAGAACAGAAAAGATATGGCGATGGTATATAGCGAGGTGCCATGTCAGACGGCGGGAACCTTTACCACAAATCTGGTGAAGGCAGCCCCAGTGAAATGGGATCAGAAAGTAGTGAGAGAGTCAGCTTTTTCTCAGGCTGTTGTGGTAAATAGCGGGGTGGCGAATGCATGTACTGGTAAGCTTGGCTATCAATATTGTGAGGATACGGCAAAGAAGGCAGGAGAGGTGTTGGGAATTCCGGCGGACGCTGTGCTG
Source organism: uncultured Clostridia bacterium (assembly GCA_947088195.1). Classification (GTDB taxonomy): domain Bacteria; phylum Bacillota; class Clostridia; order Lachnospirales; family Lachnospiraceae; genus RGIG8607. The sequence continues at coordinate 6,598 of CAMUFS010000095.1, read as the reverse complement.
GTATCTTCCACGGGTGTGATAGGAAAGCAGCTTCCGATTGATAATATAATAAAGGGTGTGGAGAGCTTACAGGCAAATCTGTGTGATACCAAGGAGGCAGGAACACTGGCAGCGGAGGCAATTATGACCACAGATACCATCTCAAAGCAGATTGCCTATGAATTTGAGGCAGGAGGAAAGACGGCTGTGATTGGTGGAATGTGCAAGGGATCTGGCATGATTCACCCCAATATGGCAACAATGCTCTGTTTTATCACAACAGATGTGGCAATTACAAAGGAGCTTTTGCAGGAGGCACTCAGCGAGGAGGTGCAGGATACTTTTAATATGATTTCCGTGGATGGTGATACTTCAACAAATGACACCGTTCTTTTGATGGCAAATGGTCTTGCAAAAAATCCTGAGATCACAGAGAAGGGGGAAGCTTATAAGAATTTTCAGGCTGCACTTCATGAGGTGATGCTGTATTTATGCAGAAAGATAGCAGGAGATGGCGAGGGAGCAACGGCATTGTTTGAGGTAAAGGTGATCCACGCAAAGACAAAGGCTCAGGCAAAGGTGCTGAGCAAATCTGTGATCACATCAAATTTGACTAAGGCGATGATCTTTGGACATGATGCAAACTGTGGGCGGATTTTGTGTGCTATGGGATATGCAGGTGTTCCCTTTGATCCAGAGATAACAGATCTGTATTTTGAGAGTGCTGCAGGTAAACTTAAAATTGTGGAAAATGGGATGCCAACAGATTACAGTGAGGAGAAGGCGACAGAGATTTTATCAGAAAAAGAGGTGACAGTGATTGCTGATATTAAGGAGGGCAATCAGAGCGCGACTGCGTGGGGCTGTGATCTTACCTATGAGTATGTAAAAATAAATGGAGATTATCGTTCTTAGGGATGGCGTGTAAGAGCGAGAGATAGAATAAGAAATATAGATTTAGAAATGAGGGAGAAAGATGGAGCAGAATGGAATGCAGGAGTGGCTTGGCAAGGCGGAGGTATTGATTGAGGCATTGCCTTATATTCAGCGTTTTAACCGCAAGATTATTGTGGTAAAATACGGCGGAAGTGCCATGGTAGATGGAGAGCTTAAGAAGAATGTAATTAAAGATGTCACTTTGTTAAAGCTGGTTGGTTTTAAGCCTATTATTGTGCATGGAGGCGGCAAGGAGATCAGCAGATGGGTGGAGAAGGTTGGCATGGAGCCGAAATTTATCAATGGGCTTCGTGTGACAGATGAAGAGACGATGGAGATCGCTGAGATGGTGCTAAACCGGGTCAATAAAAGCCTTGTGCAGATGGTTCAGGAGCTGGGCGTGAAGGCCGTGGGCATCAGTGGCAAGGATGGTGGACTTCTTAAGGTGGAGAAGAAATATTCTGGCGGTCAAGATATTGGATTTGTGGGAGAGGTGACGGAGGTTAATCCAAAGGTGATCTATGACCTTTTGGAGAAAGATTTTCTTCCTGTTGTATGTCCGGTCGGCATGGATGAGGCTTTTAATACTTATAATATCAATGCGGATGATGCGGCATGTGCTATTGCGAGAGCTGTACATGCAGAGAAGCTGGCATTTCTCACCGATGTGGAGGGAGTGTATCTTGATCCAGCAGATAAGAAGAGCCTGATCTCGGAGCTTGGAATTGCACAGGCGAAGGAGCTGATCGGTGAGGGCAATATTGGGGGTGGTATGCTGCCAAAATTGAATAATTGTATTGATGCTATTGAAAATGGCGTGTCAAGAGTTCATATTTTAGACGGAAGAATCCCACATTGTCTGTTGCTAGAGATCTTTACCAACAAAGGAATAGGAACGGCGATTTTGGGAGAATCGGAGCCGCGCTACTATAAGGAGGAAAAATAAAATGACTTCACAGGAGTATATCGAAGAGGCAGAACAAAGGCTAATCCATACCTACAATCGTTATCAGATTGTGCTCGATAAAGGAGAGGGTGTCTATCTGTATGATATAGATGGAAAGAAATACTTGGATTTTGCGGCAGGAATCGCGGTATTTGCCCTTGGCTATGGCAATAAAGAGTACAATGATGCGCTGAAGGCACAGATTGATAAGCTGCTTCACACTTCAAATTTATATTATAATGTTCCTGCGGTTGAAGCTGCAAAGCATATAACAGAAAGCTCTGGCATGGATCGGGTATTTTTTACAAACAGTGGCACGGAAGCGATTGAGGGAGCGATCAAGCTTGCCAGAAAATATGCATATCGTAAGGATGGAACCACCGATCATGAGATAATTGCCATGAATCATTCTTTTCATGGAAGAAGTATGGGAGCATTGTCTGTTACAGGTAATGTGAAATATCAGGAGGCATTTAAGCCCCTAATTGGAGGCATAGAGTTTGCTGATTTTAATGATCTGGAAAGTGTGAAGGCAAAGGTGACAGATAAAACTTGTGCCATAATTATGGAGCCTGTTCAGGGAGAGGGCGGACTTTACCCAGCCAAAAAGGAGTTTTTGGAGGGTGTCAGAAGCTTGTGTGATAAGAATGGAATACTTCTGATTTTTGATGAGGTTCAATGTGGAATGGGAAGAACAGGCTCTATGTTTGCATGGCAGCAGTATGGTGTGAAACCGGATATTATCACGATGGCAAAGGCATTGGGCTGCGGTGTTCCGGTGGGCGCTTTTGCGGCGAAGGAGACGGTAGCTTCGGCGTTGGTGCCCGGCGATCACGGCACAACCTATGGTGGGAATCCATTTGCCTGCGCAGCCGTGAATGAGGTATTCCGGCAGTATAAGCAAAGACAGATCCCAGAACATGTGCAAAAGATTGGTACCTATCTTTATCATACATTAAATCAGTTTGTTGAAAAATATGAGTTTGTAAAGGAAGCCAGAGGAATGGGGCTAATGCAGGGATTGGAATTGACAATTCCAGCAGGTGACATTATACTAAAAGCACTGGATGCGGGATTGATCGTAATATCAGCAGGACAGAATATTATTCGTTTTGTGCCACCACTTATTATTACAGAAAAACATGTAGATGAGATGGCAGCAATTTTGGATGGTATTTTTGCTAAGATATAGAATAGGCATACAAGAATTTATTAAGAACAGGAGAAAGGCTATCAATGAAGAAATTTGTGTGGCACTGTCTTTTGATTTTTATGACAGTTGGTATGCTTGCCGGGTGCGGCAACAAGGGGGAAGAACAGAGCACAAGTGATGAAACCACATCGGCAGAGAATATAGAGCTGAATCTGTGGTATACGGATGAGTCCATGGCAGCCTATATGAATGAGGCAGCAAATGCGTTTGGACTGGAGCATAATATCGCTGTGACACCCAGACAAATATCAGCGATAGACTATCTGGAAAATATTAATCAACAGAATATAGCAGAGACAGACATTGTGGATGTCTATATTTTAAATAGTGAATCCTTAGAGAAAGCGTATATGGCAGGACTTGCCGCTCCTCTTTGGGAGGAGCTTGCTAATTATCCTGAGGTGGCAATATCAGCATGTCGGTATCAGGGGAAGATAATCGCCTGCCCCGTTTATTTTGAGACAGAGTATTTTTTGTATAATAAGGATATAGTATCCGAGCCACCTGCCAGCTTTCAGGCAATTATTGATTTTGCATCAAGCGATGAGATGTTAGGAGAAAATGCAGAGCTTTATCAAAATCTGGAGGCGATTTTAAAGTGGGATGTGCTGGATTTGTTCTGTAATTATCAATTTGTGGGAGCTTATTTGAATCTGGGCGGACCAGATGGAGATGACAGAACAACGGTGGATATGAACAATGAAAATGTGTTAAATGCACTTGGCTTCTACAAAGAACTAAATCAAAGCTTATATTTTGATGGGGAAGAGGTAGAGTACAATGCATTACTGCAAAGCTTTCTGGAGGGAAGAGTTTTATATACCATCGGAACAACAAGAAGCTTAGAGCTTCTCAGACAGAGTGGAATGAATTATGGAATTGCTGCCATTCCACCTTTGACAGATAGTCTTGAGAGCAAAGGGATCTCTGTCAATTATGTGGCAGTGGTAAATCCCTATAGCAGCTCGGCAGAGCTCTCAAAAAGGCTTGCGGAGTATTTATCCGATGATTTTGCAGATAGATGTTATGAGCTGGCAGGAAAGCTGCCATGTAAGTATCTAGCTTCTTATCCTGAGGAGGAATTTGCCCATGTGATGGAGGCCTATGAGAAATCCACAGCACTTCCAAAATTGATGGACACAACCAATTTCTGGGTGGAGCTTGAGGTGGTTCTCAATAATATCTGGAAGGCAGAGATGAGAGAGGAGCTGGCAGAAGAGGGGTTAAGTGATAGCTCTCAGGCGGAGAATGTGGGAGCGGAGGAGATTAAAAAAGAACAAATGAAGCAGCAGATTCGTGAGCTGGTGATAGGCGAGATCAACAAAGCACATGAACAGATGCAGCAACAGCTTTCCAGATAATGGAGAATAAGGGAGAAAATTATGAAAGGGATAGGTATTGTTACGGATAGTCATAGTGGCATTAGTCAGGAGGAGGCAGCAAAGCTTGGAATTATGGTGCTTCCTATGCCATTTTATTTTGACGAGGAATGTTATTATGAAGATGTGACATTATCAAGAGAAGAATTTTTTGAAAAGATGAATCAGGGAAGAAATGTGAGCACATCCCAGCCGGGACCAGCAGATGTGATGAAGATATGGGATAAGGCACTTCTCTCATTTGAGCAGATTCTATACATGCCCATAAGCAGTGGATTGAGCGGCTCCTACAGCGCAGCCTGTGTGATGGCACAGGAGGAACCATATCAGGGGCGTGTGCTTGTGGTCGATCATGGCAGGGTATCCACGCCACTACATCGTTATATATTAGATGCTTTGGAATTGATTGAGGAGGGCTATTCTGCTTCTGAGATCAAGGAAATATTGGAGAAATACCGAGGAAATATGGTGATTTATATCGGTGTGGAGACACTGGAATATCTAAAAAAAGGCGGGCGCATTACACCTGCCACTGCTCTTTTGGGTACGATGCTTCATATAAAGCCTGTACTGAAGCTAGGTGTTGAAGCATTGGACACTTTTCAAAAATGTCGTGGCTTTGCCAAAGCAAGAAAAGCAATGCTGGAGGCAATGCAGCATGATATTAACACTATTTTCCGAGAGCCATATGAGAGGGGCGAGCTTTATCTGTTGGCCGCATCCAGCGCGTCGGAGGAGGTTACAGCGGGATGGGTGGCAGAGATAAAAGAAGCTTTCCCTGACATGGATGTACTATGTGACAAGCTTTCGCTGGGAGTGTCCTGTCATGTTGGATATGGAGGATTGGGAGTCGGATGCTCCTGTAAACCACCAAGACGATAAAGCTTTTAGATAAAGAGTAAGAATATAATGGATGGATGTGGATGTTAATGGTCTGGATATAATAGATAGAAAGAATGTGGCTGCAATTTATTGGTTTTGAACAATAGAATTGCAGCCACATTCTTAGCGTTATCAAAATAAAAAAGACAAGGTATTGGATTGGTATCATGATAAATGTTGAATCACTCTAAACAAAATGTTGTTATACATCTTATATTTTTTCTTATAAAATAATGACAGAAGGAGGCGATAAGATGACAGAGAACATGGGACAAAATACTTTAGGTTTACGAATAGCAGAATGTAGACGTAAATCAAATCTTACACAAGAAGAGTTAGCTAACCGTCTAGGTGTTACACCACAAGCATTAAGTCAATATGAAAGAGGGACACGGTATCCCGATATAGAATTACTAAAAGGCTTATGTGAAATATTACATGTGAGTGCAGATTATTTATTGGGGGTTGAGCTTGTAACCATTTTAGAAAAAGACAATCCAAAGATTCAGGAAGAAATTTGGAGAGCCTTAAGGAGCGCGCTGGAACCACTTAAATTGATGTTTGGAGAAGAGATCATTCCATTATTTATGCAGGAAGATTATCTTGAATTGATTTCTGTACTGAGATTAAAGCTTGCAAAAGATGGTATTCTTATGCCAATCGTGAGGATTATGGATCAATCTCGCTTAAAACCAAGGGAATTTATCATAACCGCATATGACAATATAATCTATCAAGAAATTGTACCAAATAACCAAGGTATCTCTGTAAATTATATTATTCAAAAATTGGAAGATACCATACAAAAACACTATGATGAAATTATAAATCCAGATATAATAAAAAATATGGTAGATAATCTGAAAATAAATTATTCTGCTTTGATAAATAATGTTGTTCCAGAACATATCTCTTACATTCAGCTCACAAATATATGTAAATTATTTATTCGCAAAGGAAATAGTCTTATCTATTTACCAAAAATAATTGAAATTTTATCAGACTTACAAAGAGATAACATAGAGCGGAATGATATGGAAGTGTTAGATATAATGATTCAAAGGATAAAATGCGAAAATAATTTTCGAGTGTATCTTGCAAAGAAAGAGTAAAGTCTTTTGGAGTGTGGCAAAGATTTAACTTTCCAAGAAAATTCCCCGCTTTAAGTCACAGAGATAAAAACGGGGGGGAGAGATTTTTGGAAATTTTATACTTTATACAAAACATAGACTTATAATATTATTTCCGAAAGAGGTCCGCAGA
>CAMUFS010000094.1 GCA_947088195.1 uncultured Clostridia bacterium | reverse complement strand
CTTAAGCCCGGAAGTCTCCTCAAACACTTGGATGGTAGTCTGATCGCGCGTCAGGCCGATCACTTCACCCACGAGCTTTTCCTTGCCGACATATACCATCTCTGACATCTGAAAACCAGTATTTCCTTTTAGATAAATAACTGGCCCGTTAATGCCATATATTTTTCCTGTCTTTGTCATAGGAGCTGCTCCTTTTTAATTTATAAGAAATGAAAATGCTTCTTTGGCTTCCTTTATTTTTGTCTCAAAGGAATTATCAATCAATATGTTCCTGGAATGAATCACTGCGCGGGTTCCGCCCATAAACTGTGCCTCGCTCACGGTCAGATGGGCTTTTGTGGCATCCTCCAGAGCCTCAAGCCTACTCGAATCGGAAGGATCGATGTAGATCATAATATCCTCAGTCCCTGCAAAATGAGCTGCTTCTTTAATCTGCCGAATCAAAAGCTCCTGATATTCCTTCGTTGTCATATATTCCGCCAACAGCTCCTCAATCTCAGAAAACAGCATTGCCTTTAGAGCCGTCTGCTTTTTCGTCATCTCTCTCTTGATCCGAAGCTGTTCTCGGAACAATTCTTTGTTCATCTCACGCTCAAGGCTTTCCTTTCCAAGCCGTATCTGAAGCTCTGCCTTTCTTTGCACATCTACCTTATGATCCTCAAAAAGAATCTGCAATGCCTTCGCATAATCATCAATAAGCTGCGTGCTCTGATTGGTGGCGCTCTCTATGGAAGCCTCCAGAAAATGCTTTAATTTTTCCTCTGTTGTCATGGACGTCCCTCCTTCCTATAGCTTTAAGCCAATCGCCTCATTTACATAGTCCGTGATAAAGTTTGGCTTGCGGCCTGTACCATGCCGATCTGGAATCTCCACAATAAGCGGTAATTTATGATTTAGCTTAATATCATCAATAAGGTCCGGGTACTCACGGCCAAATTTTTCTGTGAGAAGGACGATGCCAATATTTTTATCTGCCATAACCGTATTCAGAGTTTCTCTTAATTCCTGCTTATCATGAACCACGCTGCCCTCCACACCGGCAAGGCGCATACCTGTATAAGTATCAATATTATCACTGATCAGATACATCTGCATGGCACGCCTCCCTCTTAGAGCTGACCAAGGATCATAAAAGAAATAATCAATCCATACAGACACACACCTTCAGCCAGTCCCACAAAGATCAGAGACTTACCAAGAATGGAGGAATCCTCACTGATGGCTCCCAGCGCAGCAGACGCAGCAGATGCCACCGCAATACCTCCTCCAATACAGGACAATCCAGTTACAAGCGCCGCAGCAAGATAGCCAAGACCTGTGGCAGTAGTAGCAGCATCTGCCTCAGCGGCAGCAAAAGCCCCGCCTCTATACAAAAGAATATTGGAAAGCAGAAGTGTTCCAAAAAACAGAAAACAATTAAAACCAAGTGATATTTTATATCTTCCCTTGGTTTTGCTGCCGAGCAAAAATGCACCAAATGGAATAATAATGCTGAGAGTGAGGGCAGCTATTAAAGTAATCTTTACCAATAATGTCATAACAATGACCTCCTTAAGATTTTGTATAAAGTAATTATTATTTATTTTAAAGTTCACCGCTCCGTCGGTGAACTGCGCGAAAACGGGGGGTTTACTTTGTATATGGTTTAAATTCTCGTCCTGTGCCCTTATAGAAACGGCTGAAAAATTCATAATATTCCAGACGAAGAACCTGTATGCCGACGATCAGTCCCTCCATACCGCACACAAACAGATTTCCCAGAACGATGACAATCCAATTTGGGGAAGCTCCGTTCTCTGCCCCAGCCAGCATAAGTACAACCTCCATCATAGCCGCGTGGCTGACCGCAAAAGCTCCAATACGCACAAAAGAGAGGGTGTTGGAAAAGTAGCTTAGTAAAACCTCAAACAGCTCAAAAAAACCTTGTGTAAGAAACATTCCTACGCCACCCTCTATCAGCTTAGGCTTTTTTTCTAATAATGCCGTGAGAGGCTCCTTTGCCGCGATAATCAAAAGCGGAATCACAAACATAATAATCAAAATAACGACAGCAGGAAGCTTGTGCCCTGTCATAAACAGAAGGATGGTGACAGCGACAGACAAATAAAACACCAGCCCAGCGACACCATTTGTCCCAAATACAGCCGACTCTATATCATGGATCCTTAAACCATTGATAATGTTGATAATCATCGTGCCCATCACAAGAACCATACCAAAAGCGATCGCTATAATAAATACGGTGTTCAGCCTTCCAATAAGTGGCAGATTGGTCATATGAGATATTGGGCGCATCCACATGGCATCAATCACATTCTCAAAGCCAAAGACACTGCCAAACAAAAAGCCAAACAATGTAGAAAAGATTCCTGCGCAAGAGATAATTGCCGCCAGATCCATCTTCTTAAATCGATACAGTAGAGCTCCCCCAACAAACAGAAGAAGCCCCTGTCCCACATCGCCAAACATAGCACCAAAAATAAAGGTGTAGGTAAGTGCAAGAAAAATTGTGGGATCAAATTCATGATAGGCGGGAAGCCCATACATGCGCACAAACATTTCAAAGGGTTTAAAAAGCTTTGGATTTTTCAACTTTGTTGGAGGCTGCGTATGTTTGGTGTCCTCCTCAATAATACAATGTACCTTCTCATCCCCCTCTATCTCGTAGGTAAATGCCGCCGCATCCTCCTCCGACATCCATCCACATAAAATATAGAATGTCTCTTTTTTGTTCAGGGTACGCGCCGCCAGCTTTCGAATATCAAAATTTTCAGATGCCATGGCAAGCCGTTCCTTCGCAAATCGAAGCTTGGTGGCAGAATGAGAAAGGATATGATTTCTTTCCTTCTCAAGCTTATCTATCTGCTCCTCTACCTCTTTCATGGCCGATTCCAGCTCATTGTACGCCTCATTTGGCGTTCCTTTATAATCTCCTTTAAGGTAGAATCTCTCAAAATGAAGAGATGAATATACCGCATCAATTTGATCTGCCTCCGTGGCAAGAACAAAATAGACCCCCCATACATAATCGCTGTCACTCTGACACTTGTGAAAAATGGTGTGCAGGTCATTGTCAATATACTGTTCAAATTTATCGTAATATTCCAGCGCAATCTTGCCAAAGCGGTACTTCACATGCTTAAAATTCATAATGCTCTCAATATTATAGTGTAGATCTCTAAAATGAGCAATATCATTTAAAGAAGCCCGGTATTTGACCGCCGTTTCTTGAAGCCTCTTCTGCTCCTCCACAATGGGAGAAAGTTTTTCCTCCAGTTGATTGATCAGGGCAATACATTCATCAATGGAGAGATTCATCTCCTCCCCGGAACCAGCATCAGAAAGACTATCTACAAGAACTGATGCCTTCTGTACAATTTCCTTATAGGGATTGCTCTCCGCAAAAGGAGCGATGTTCTGTACCGTCTTTAATTCAGAGACAGCATTTTCAAGCTGAATTTCATATTTGGACAAGTATTGTCCCGCAACACGATCAATATCGTCCTTGGGACCAGTAATGCTTATGAATTTCATTTTAACAATCACAGGATCGTCACCTCCTTAAATAAGCTTACGTATATGTGATATAGCGTGTAATTTCATCATGGCTCAGCCCATAGCGGATTCCCTCAATAATCGTTGTTATCAGATCGGTCTCCTGTTCTTTTTCATACAAATAAGAATCCACACAGACAATCGAGTATGGATATTTCCGCACACTGGCTTTGTGTATCGCGTGGAGAGCTGCATGATAGCGCTGTTCTAGCTCAGACGGGGAATCCTCAGAAAATTGCTCTCCATAACGTGTTGAACGGATCTGCTCTGCCAAATAATTTAGATTTTCCGCCTCCACCATAGCAGCTATCGTTTCCTTCTTAAGACGATAATAAACGGGAATCAAACTATCAAAAATCTCAGCGGCAGACATTTTATAGTATTTTTTTAAACGATAGATCCACTGAATATTCAACATGTCCATTTTTGAGCCATAAGCCTCCAGAAGAGCACTTTTTTCCTTTCCTGAAAACTGTTTGTTGATAGTCTTCCACGTACTGCCAAAATAATATAGATCAAGTGCCATCTCATAGTCAAAAAGCGTTGTCTCCTGCCCGGCATTGTCATAGATTCCTGATAACATAGAATAATAATTAGTACCCTTTAACGCATCTATCAGCCTGCCCAATGTTGACGCTGCATTAAGCTTTGCAATGTCAACGGAAAAATATCTTTTATAAAACCATGCTGTATCCTCATCTGCGATAGAAATTATATTTTCATCATAGACCGTGCGCAGACATAGCTTAAGAAAAGAAACTTCATAGCGGAGGACATACAAATCAAGAAACTGCCGCTGTTTTAAATTGCAAAAACGATATATTCTGGAAAAATCCCGCAGTATACTCTGCTTTAAATATTGTTCTATCGCACTGCGGTTTAAGGAGGACTCATCCAGATTCTGAAGTGTTTGATTATAGCCGGGCTGCTGTTTTAGATAGGCAGCAGCATCTGCTATGGAAGAGCAGCCTGCCAGCTCAAAAAGCTGGGCCCGTGTCAAAAGTCGGCTCTGCATCGCCCGTATTTTTGTTGCAAGCCCGCTGTAGGATAATATATGATTCATGGCAATTATGCTCCAATAATTGAATGAAGAATCTGCATCGCCCACATTGTGTGATTTTTTTCAAAATCCGCCTCCAAAATCTCCAGTGTGTGCGAAGTCTCCTCTCTAAGCCGGGACAATTCCTGTTCCTTTTGGGCATTCAATTTCTCCTTAAGAATATTGAGCTGATCGCTTGTGTCTTTGGCAAGCTCGGCATCATATTCCTTTGTCCGCTGTTCCATCTCAAGAGCCAGCTCTTTCTTCTGGCTGTCTGCGGATTCCAAGATGCGGACCGCAGTACCCTCAATCTGAGAGAGCTGACTTATAATTGTATCCATATGATTTTCCATAATTCTCCTCGTTTCTGCGCTCGCTTTATAGGTATGGTTATAAATATTTTATAAATTCCATATACATAATACACCATTTTTATAAAAAAGCTATAGTTATTTTGATAGAAAATTGTTAAGAATCACTTTTTTTTTCGTATATTATAGTGTATTATAGAGAAATAAAAGGATTTTATCCAATGTGTCGTAAAACCCCTTGCTTTAGCTATGGGGATATAAGACACTTCCATCGAATTTACGCAAGTAATTGAGATGGAATAAAACAGATGGAATAAAATACTATTGTATTAGATTTGAAAATGATATATAATACATATATGAATATTACATATAAATCCAATAACAATGTAGTCTATTCCTGTAAATACCATGTTGTGTGGTGTCCTAAGTATAGACGCAAAATCTTAACAAATGGAATAGATACCAGATTGAAGGAACTTCTCCTTGGGTATGCTACAAATATTTCTGTAGACATCCTGGAAATGGAAATCATGCCAGACCATGTACACATACTCATGGAAGTAGACCCTCAGTTTGGTATTCACAAAGCAGTTAAATCATTAAAAGGATATACTTCAAAGGTTTTGAGAAATGAATATCCATCATTGAAAACAAGAATACCATCACTGTGGACAAACAGCTATTTTGTATCAACGGTTGGTGGTGCTCCGCTTGATGTAATTAAGCAATATATCGAAAATCAGAAAACATCGCAAAGGCAAAAGGACAGGTTAGGCTAATGCAAAAAGGGATTAAATTTAGAATCTACCCAAACAGGGAACAGCAAAATATCATCCATCAGACTTTAGGCTGTTGCAGACTAATCTACAACAAAGGTCTTGCCATGCGTAATGAAGCATATCAAAATGGCAATAAAGTTGGCTATCCACAGACTTCTGCAATGCTGACGGGCTTAAAAAAACAGGATGATTTTGCATTTCTTAAAGCGGTAGATTCTATTGCTTTACAACAATCCTTACGTGACCTTGACAGAGGCTTTGTGAATTTCTTTCAGAAACGTGCAGGACATCCACAGTTTAAGAGCAAACATAATCGCCATCAATCCTACAGAACAATAAATCAAAGGGGCAATATCCGTATTGTTGGGAAATATATCAAACTTCCCAAGTTGGGATATGTCAAAGTTCGCCAGAGCATGGAAGTGTGTAAAATCAATCATGTAACGATTGAGCATACTCCTACAGGTAAGTATTTTGCAATTGTAAATGTTAAGTTTGAACCACAGCCGAAGATGAATCAGGGAGGTACGATAGGGATTGATGTTGGAATAAAAGAATTCTATTCCGATAGTAACGGAAATGTGGTGTCAAACCCTAAATACCTTGAACAATCAATGGGTAAGCTCATACGTGAACAGCGTAAATTGTCACGGAAAGAAAAAGGTTCAAGCAATCGCAATAAGCAGCGTGTGAAGGTTGCTTTGGTGCATGAAAAGATTACTAATCAGAGAAACGATTTTTTACAAAAACAATCCACAATGCTGATACGTGAAAACCAAACAATCTGCATAGAAGATTTGAAAGTAAAAAATATGATGCGTAATCATAAATTAGCACAGCATATAAGTTCTGCATCGTGGTCAAAGTTCTTTGATATGTTGCTGTATAAATCTGTCTGGTATGGGAAAAAGGTTGTAAAAGTGCCTACAATGTACCCAAGCAGTCAAACCTGTTCTTGCTGTGGATATAAAAATCCATTGGTAAAAAATCTTGCCATCCGCAAGTGGGAGTGTCCAGAGTGCCATATGCGACATGACAGGGATACCAATGCCAGTGTAAATATCTTAAGTAAAGGACTGCAAATGCAGTCAGCATAGTAAACATAAAACAATAGAACATTAGTAGTTCTATTGTCATGAACTGCACCGTAGGGCATACGGGAACAGTATAATCCAGCTTGTGGACACTGTGTAAGACATTGAGATACCATATTGGTTGAGCCAATGCAGTAGTGGTTGAAGCAAGAATCCCCCTGCTTTAGCTGTGGGAAGTGTCAACCAAAAACCATCTAATACAAAAATTGTGAGGTTTAACCATGAGACTTAGGAACGTTAGAGGGGCAAAAGAGGCGATCGACGCAAGTGAGTATGTCATCAAGGAGCCAGTCAAATGGAAAGGAAGATGGCGGGAGCTATTTGGAAATGATCATCCCATTCACCTTGAAATTGGCATGGGAAAGGGGAAATTTATCACTACCTTGGCAGCAGAGCATCCTAATATCAACTACATTGGAATAGAGAGATTCTCAAGTGTTCTCTTTCGCGCATTGGAAAAGCAGCAAGAACAAAAACTAGCTAATTTATTCTTTTTGCGGGAAGACGCAGCAGCAATCACAGAATATTTTGCTCCATCCGAAATTGACAGAATCTATCTGAATTTCTCTGATCCGTGGCCAAAAGACAGACATGCCAAGAGAAGGCTTACCTCAAAGGAATTTTTTTCAAGATATGACCAGATTTTAGTGCCAGATGGAGAGGTTCAATTTAAGACAGACAACCGCATGTTGTTTGATTTCTCGCTTGAACAGGTGGAGGAATCCGGCTGGACACTTGCCATAAAAACCTTTGATCTGCATCACAGCGATTATCAGGATGGAAATGTAATGACAGAATATGAGGAAAAATTTTCTGCCAAGGGCAACCCCATATGCAAGCTTGTGGCCATACGGCAACAGTAAGAATCAAATACTCCGCAGCAAGCTGACAGGGCATCAAACTTGCAATGCGGCAAGCTGCGGGGGATTTGACCCTCACGACATTCGCCAAATGTCTGCTTCGCAGCCGCTTGGCTCATTGCTCGCGGGAATAAATATTTGCATATCTTCATATACTGATAGAAAGAGTTCTTTATTATCTGTAGAGGTTGGAAGGTATATATGGGAAAAGGAAAGAGTGTCAAGCATAAGCTTGCCGGAATTATGTATCAGAATCCCGGCATTGACAAAAAGGCTCTTGATATGAAGAAATCTTTTGATGAAGTAAAAGGAATCTTAGATAGTGCCTTTAAAAAGAAAAAATAATACGGAGGAGGAAAAACAATGGCAAAGGTTTTTACCGATCAAAATTTTGATCAGGAGGTACTGCAGTCTGAGCTGCCTGTATTGGTGGATTTCTATGCAGACTGGTGTGGACCTTGTAAGATGATGTCGCCGATTATTGAAAATCTGGCAGTTGAATACACAGGAAAGGTGAATATCGGAAAGCTCAATGTAGATACCAGCCCATCCACAGCAGCGCGCTATAAAGTTATGTCCATACCAACTATGATATTATTTGTGGGCGGCAATGTACAACAAACGATTGTGGGCGCTGTACATGAGAAGGACTTAGTTCAAAAAATTGAGAAAGCATTAAAAGGATAAGATTCGAGGAGGAGAGGGATTTCCCTACTCCTCCTCTGGCAATGTAATACCCTTTTCCTCCAGTTTTCTGTTCAGAAAACGATCAATTAGATAAGCGATCACGGCAACACAGGGAACACCAAGGAACATTCCCACAGGGCCTGCTGCCCATCCGCCCGCTGTGATGGCGAAGATAATCCAAAGAGGTCGAAGTCCTGTAGAATCCCCTAATATCTTAGGCCCAAGGTACAATCCATCAAACTGTTGTATCACCAAAATAATAAACAAAAACAGAATGGACTGTCTTGGATTTACAATTAATATAATGAAAAAGCCGGGCACAGCCCCAATAAAAGGACCAAAATAAGGAATCATATTTGTGACACCAACGATCACACTGATTAAAACAGCAAATGGAAAATGCAAAAGACTCAACACAATCAAACAGATAGTTCCAATAATCAGGGAATCGATCAGCTTGCCGACAATAAAACCACCAAATATACTATTACATTCCCCAAGTGTTTTCATCAGAGAGCTATATTTTTTCTCCGACAAAAAAACATGCAAAAACCGTTTTGCATTATATGCCAAAATTTTTCTGTCCGAGAGCACATAACATGAAATAATAATGCTGATAATTAAATTAATCAGCCACTGAACCAGAGAGACAGATGCCGTATAGACAAGTGGTATCAAATTACTTAAAAGTGTTGTGATGCTGCTTAACACTACAGGCAGCGCATCATTGAGTGGCTTTTCTACCAAGGACCAATCAAAATTTGGAAAATATCCCTCCAAAGCAATCAGCCACCCCTTCATTTCATCCACACTTGGAAGAGCAAGGATCAGATCATAGATACTCTTGGCAAGTTGGGGGATAATAAAGATAAAAAACAGGATAATCAGCCCTATCACTAAAATATATGTGGTAAGAATACTAAAAAAACAACAAAGCTTACGCGATTTTACCTGAAGCTTTTCCTGAAAAACAGACTTCTCCAATTTCTGAACCAAAGGATTCAGCACATATGCCATAAATGCACCAATTAAAAAAGGAGCGAGCTTACCAATCAAATGCGCCAAAAAGCTCGTTGTCTCTTTCCAATTAAAGATCGCACGAATCCCCACTGTGCAGATTAACACTACACAGACTGTGTAGACGGAGATGGTAAAATATTTTTTGTTTGACTCGAATTTGTTCTTGTTCTCATAAGAGTTCATAAGCATCTTCACTCCTCATTTATCATTCTATTGATCTCTATCATAGCACATATTCTGGGAAAAAAATCATGCTTTTATAAAATTAAAAAAAATTTTAAAAATTTTTTAAAAAATACTTGACCTTTTTTCCATCTTGTTATATAATAACTTGCGTGTCACAGAGATACAAACAAGCGCTTCTAGCTCAGTTGGTAGAGCACCTGACTCTTAATCAGGGTGTCCAGGGTTCGAGCC
>CAMUFS010000093.1 GCA_947088195.1 uncultured Clostridia bacterium | reverse complement strand
AGTTCTATAAGCGGACCACTCTCGAACATGATTCTAATCTTTTCATAAAACACCCTGCCAAATCCCCTATTTCCTTAGGTACATAAAGAAAAACGGTCAGAATGTTCTGACCGCATCCCCTATTCTACATACAATGTATCATTTTGTTCTCGAATCCGATAGAACATAGGGCGCTCCTTTAGTTTTTCATTTGGCGAATGAAGTGTGAGGTACAATTTTTCATCAAGCCCTGTAAAGATCATGCCATGTCCTCCATTTTTGGAAAACAAAAGCCTTTCCTCCTGATACCATTTTCCTGTTACATCACCATTGTCCGAGTAAGCCAGTGCTTCTGTATAACCATCCCTTCCAAAGCTAGACCATAAAAGGATCAGCCTGCCTGCTTTTGTTCTATATAGAAATGGTCCGTCTGTGACATAGTTTTTGCCCGGACGATTTGGGTTTTCATGCGCAAGTACCCAGCTTTTTGCCTCTGACGCAGCAAATAGTGTAATTGGCTCACCGACTGCTGCCGTCAGATCTTCTGTCAGCTCCACCGCACAGATAGTCCCATCATGAATCTGCACCCACTCATGTACAAAAACAATATAGGGCTTTCCCTCAGGACTGACATAAAACGTACCATCAATACATTCCCAGTCTTTTGGTGTCACCTGCCTGTCGCTGTGCTCCACAAAAGGTCCCAAGGGATTATTTGCACGCAGAATCTGCGTACCGCCAAAAATACCTTCGCCTTTAAAAGTCGCAAACATATAATAGGCTCCCCTATAAGCATGAACCTCTGGCGCCCAACAATTCCTATTCGCCCAGAAACCCTCTGGTTTGTGAAATACCTCAAAAGGTCCTTCCCAATCTTCCAGATTCTCTCCTACATAACAGTCAAAGCCTGTCGCCTCACCCCAACAAGTTTCCGCGCGTGTGCCATACATATAATACAATCCATCACATACCAGCACAAATGGATCACGTATATTAATCTCCCAGCTTTTCAACCTCAATATCCTCCTTGGCAATCACTTTATCTTCTATCTGCTCCGTCTGTTGCTCTTCCCCTCGCACTTCATGGAAAATCTCCATAAATTCTTTTCCTGTAATAGTCTCCTTCTCAAACAAAAATTCAGCGATTTTATCTAAAACATCACGGTTTTCTGCAAGTAACTGCCGCGCGCGCTCAAAGGCACTTTTAAGGACCTTCATAACCTCCTGATCAATCTCTGCCGCTGTGGCATCCCCACAATTTAGGACAGCACGTCCGTCCAGATAGCGATTTTCAATGCTCTCAAGGCTCATTAAGCCAAACTTCTCTGACATGCCATATTGTGTGATCATCGCCCTCGCTATCTGAGTTGCTTTCTCAATATCATTCGACGCACCCGTTGTCACAGTATCAAATACCAGTTCCTCCGCCGCACGTCCGGCAAGCAATGTCACAAGCCTTGCTTCCAGCTCATCCTTGCTCATCAGATATTTCTCTTCCTCCGGCACCTGCATCACATATCCCAAAGATCCCATGGTTCTCGGCACAATCGTGATTTTCTGCACTGGCTCAGCATCTTTTTGAAGTGCAGTGACAAGTGCATGTCCCACCTCATGATAGGCAACGGTACGCTTTTCCTTCTCCTTTAATATGCGATCCTTCTTCTCCTTACCGGCAATCACGACCTCTACCGACTCAAAAAGATCTGCCTGATTTACCACATTTCTGCCTCGCTTTACTGCGAGGATCGCTGCCTCATTAATCATATTAGCCAGATCGGAGCCCACTGCACCCGATGTGGCAAGTGCTATCTCATCAAGATTCACACTATCATCCATCAATACGTCTTTGGAATGAACGCGCAACGTCTCCAATCTTCCCTTTAGATCTGGCTTATCCACAATGATTCTTCGGTCAAAACGCCCCGGCCGCAGTAATGCTTTATCCAAAACCTCTGGTCGATTTGTCGCGGCAAGAATCAAAAGTCCCTTTGACGTATCAAAACCATCAATCTCATCAATAAAAATAATCCATGGTGCCATTGGCTGTGCCTGTTTAAACAGATCTCTCACTCTGGAAGCACCAACCCCGACAAACATCTCCACAAAATCTGAACCTGCAAGAGAGAAAAACGGCACCTTTGCCTCCCCCGCAACTGCCTTGGCAAGCAATGTCTTACCTGTACCGGGAGGACCTACAAGAAGCGCACCCTTTGGAAGCTTGGCGCCAATCTTGACATATTTTCCTGGATTATGCAGAAAATCCACAATCTCTGTGAGAGATTCCTTTGCCTCATCCTGCCCCGCCACATCCTTAAAGGTAACACCTGTAGACTTCTCCACATAAACCTTAGCTGTGCTCTTTCCGACTCCCATCATGCCTCCGCCGCCACGAGTCATCCTTCTCACAAAAAATCCCAGCACAGCATACATCAAAACTATCGGCAGTACCCAAACCAGCAAAAAGTCAAGAATGGCTGAGCCAGAATCTTGAACTGGCACATCAAATTGCACACCATTTGCCGCACATGCCTCATAAAGTGTTGTGCGATCCACACCAAAGCCAGTATAATAGGTAAATTCCAACATTGGACTGACCTGTTTCTTTGGCACGATAATAATACGATCTGATTCTACACGGACCGCCTCTATCTCCCCAGCTTCCATCTTGCTCACAAATTCTGTATATGAAATGTACTTCGTTGTACTGCTCTTGATCCAGCTATTCATAAAGCTGATCAATGTCAGCATTAGCAGTCCTGAAATCACCAGAATAATGATTGTCTGTGTGTTCTTAGGCAGCTTATTGCTGTTCCTATTCTTGTTTTCGTCCATAACTCCTCCTACATCAGTATGTACTGGTCATTGCCAGTCTACTCCATTATAGGATTTGTCACCAGATAAATCAATATACATATTATAAAATTTTATTAATAATTCGCCAATTTGCTCTTTCAAAGCTACTACCTGCATAAATCCTTGAAACCATAGATGTGGTTTATTTGAGCTGGATTTAAACACAAGAACTGAAAACATAACAGACAGCATTGAAAAAACAGGCGTTTTTTTGTATAATTGAAATATGGCGTGAGTAGGCTATATCATATCTCTCGTCACAGATTTTAATAATTGAGGTGATAAAGTGTCAGGCAATACAAAACAGTCGCAAGAAGTAAAAGCAAAGCGCACTGCAAAAGATAGTGTGTTTTTAGACCTTTTTCAAGACAAAAAGAATTTGTTAAAATTGTATAGGACATTACACCCAGAAGATACAGAAGCAACAGAGAATACGCTGGATATCGTAACGATAGACAATGTTTTAACAGATAATCTCTATAATGATTTAGGTATTATGGTAGGAAATAACAAATTGCTATTACTTCTGGAAGCACAATCCTCATGGACGGTAAATATTTTAATCAGAATACTATTATATTTAGCACAAAGTTACCATGAATATTTTGAAAGAACATCACAAAGTCTATATAAGAGTACAAAGGTCAACATACCTAAACCCGAATTGTATATCATCTATACAGGTAACCAAGGCAGAAAACCTGAAATAATATCTTTATCACAGGAGTTTTTTAATGGTGCAAACATTGATATTGAGGTAAAGGCAAAGGTTATCTATGAAAACGATACAGATAGCATTATCAATCAATACATCATTTTCTGCAAAGTTTTTGATGAACAAAGAAAGCTGTATGGTATGACGGAGCAGACAATTAAAGAAACAATCCGTATTTGCAAAGATAGGAATATCTTAAAGGAATATTTGATGAGCAGAGAAAAGGAGGTTGTGACAATTATGATGAGTTTATTTGATAATGAGCAGATAATGAAAACTTATTGGAAAGATATGGAGAATACTCTTGCTTATAAGAAAGATAGAGAAACAGCCGAAAGATTAATAAAAAAGGGGAAAATGTCACTTGAAGATATTGCAGATTGTGTTCCGTCATTGTCATTAGATGAATTAAAAGAAATTGAAGCTGAGATTATGCAATTAGTATAATCCATCGTATCAATCAAAATTAAATACAATATCAACATTAGAGCATATAGAAACTGAAATCTATGTGCTCTATTTTTTGCCATTAAGAAGAAATAATAAGCAAACAGGGGAATTAACACACTGTTGCAAAAGAAGCCAGTAACAAAAAAGTGACAAAATTGTAGTTGTTAAATATATAAAAGTAGCAGAACCAAGCCATTTGTATTCTCAAGAAACCTATTGAAAAACGTTGGCGTTTAAACGATGTCGTTTCGAGCCTAACATCTGTTACGTTTTTCACTAAACGGGAGCGGGGAACGGAAAATACAAATGACTTGACTCTGTAATTCATTACCCTTTGCTGATCAAAACAATCCTCCTACAGACATCCATATATAATATTCCGAAGTCTTAGCTGTACTTCTTCCTCCAAGCTTGGCACCATCTGCTGCATATAGACTATGGTCAACTGTTTTTCTGGGTCCATCGCCACATAAGTCCCCGCCATTCCATTCCATCCAAATTCTCCTATTGTTCCATTTGTTCCACCCTCAGCAGGATCTACAAGTGTCCTTACTCCCAGTCCAGAACTGTAGCCTTTTAATACCTTCCAATTCATAAAGCTTCTTCTTGCTTTTAGATGATCTGCTCTCATCAATTCTATTGTTTGTCCGCCAAGGATACGTTCTCCTTCTTGGGAAGTTCCTCCTTGCGTCAGCGTGTGGGCAAATTTCATGTAGTCGGACAGTGATGAGACAAGTCCAGCACCACCACTTTCACATTGGCTTTTTACGCTATAATTCTTCTGGAAAATATCGGTTCTGGACTCTATCTGCATCTGTCCTTCCCGATGTGTATAGATGGAGGCAAGACGAGCTAGCTTATTCTCGTCCATATGGAAGGCTGTATCCTCCATATGCAGAGGTTCTAGAATATGCTTTTTTACATAATCTCCAAAGCGCTCTCCCGTTATCACCTCAATCAGACCACCAAGTACATCATGAGAAAGTCCATATCTCCACTGTTCTCCCGGTTCAAAGGCAAGAGGGATCCCCGCTATCTGCTTTACAAAGTCCCGTGTTGAACAGCTTTTTTTGTCAAATTCATGGTATAGCTTCTTTAATAACTCCCCAACTTTTTCTTCCGATGGGCAGGAAGTCCCATCATACGTTAAGCCAGAGGTCATACAGAATAGATCTTTTATGGTAATCTCTTTCTTGGCGGGCCGGAAATAATAGTTTCCCTGTTTATCCTTTTCACATATTGTCATCTCTTTAAATTCTGGCAGATAAGCAGAAACTGGATCGTGCAGTAAGAATTTTCCCTGTTCATATAATTGTAAAGCAGCCGTCACCGTTACTGGCTTTGTCATGGAATAGATTCGAAATAAGGTGCTTTCCTCTATTGGTATCTGTTTTTCTATATTGGCATATCCACTGTAGTATTCATACGCAACCTCATCTTCAAGCATAATATTTATGGAGCATCCGGCAATTTTCTCCTCTGTTGTTAATTTGTCCATATAAATGCCTACTCTGTCAAAACATCTCTTTTTTTTAATATTCATTTTGCTTCTCACCCTTCTCTTGTTTTTTGTCTTACAATCAGCTTCTCCATATTTTCTAAAAGTGTTCTCAATGTCTCTATCTGGCTCTCTTCATCTCTGGCATCACTCTTTTGATAGGTATAGATAAATTGCGGTGTGGTATCTGGTTTAAATTTCAGCTTATTTTTGTAGAGTTTTAGTAATTGTGGTATTTTTGTTCCATCTACCTCCGCCTTCTCGTACATCAATAGCTTAATTTCATTTCTATCTGCCTTAATATCTCGTATCTCCAACAAATGTGCCACAGATTTTAGATAGGCAATGGACAACAGATTTTCCACAGATTTTGGCATAAGCCCAAACCGATCGATCAATTCATCTTGCATATCTGCATATTCTTCTAGTGTGTCCACAGCGGCAATCCGCTTGTAAATATCAAGCTTTAATGCTTCATTTTTAATATAGGAAGATGGAATATAGGCATTGATATCCATATCGATCACTGTGTCAAATTCCTTTGGCAGCTCCTTGCCTTGCAGCGCCCTCACTGCCTCATTTAACATTTTGCAATACAGATCATATCCCACTGCTTCCATATGACCGTGTTGCTCTGCACCTAGTATATTTCCAGCACCTCGTATTTCCAGATCCCGCATCGCTATCTTAAAGCCAGAACCTAGATCGGTAAATTCGCGGATTGCCGCCAAACGCTTCTCTGCCACTTCCTTTAATATCTTATTCCGACGGTACATCAAAAAGGCGTAGGCTGTGCGGTTTGAGCGCCCCACTCGCCCTCTTAGCTGATAGAGCTGGGCAAGCCCAAGCTGGTCAGCATCGTGAATAATCATTGTATTAACATTCGAAATATCAAGCCCTGTCTCAATAATGGTTGTCGATACAAGGACATCGATCTCTCCGTTTATAAAAGCATACATAATTTTCTCAAGCTGGCGCTCTGGCATCCTGCCGTGTGCGTATGAGACAGACGCCTCTGGGGCAAGCTTTGCCACATAATCTGCTATTTCATCTATATTATTGATGCGGTTATAGACATAGTATACCTGTCCGCCTCTCGCAAGCTCCCTCGCTATCGCCTCACGGATCATCTCATCATTGTGCTCACAGACATAAGTCTGAATGGGAAGTCTGTCTACTGGTGGCTCCTCTAAGACACTCATATCACGTATTCCTATCAAGCTCATATGAAGTGTTCTGGGAATTGGCGTCGCAGTTAGGGTCAGCACATCCACATTTTGTTTTAGCTGCTTAATTTTTTCCTTGTGAGTGACACCAAAGCGCTGCTCTTCATCCACTATCAAAAGCCCCAGATCCTTAAATCTCATATCCTTTGAGAGAAGCCGGTGAGTGCCAATCACAATATCTACCAGCCCTTTTTTTAGATTTTCAATGGTATCTTTCTGCTGCTTGGGTGTTCGAAAACGCGACATCAGATCAATGCGAATTGGAAAATCCTTCATCCTCTGACAAAAGGTATTATAATGCTGCTGCGCCAGAATCGTCGTGGGCACTAGATACACAACCTGCTTGCTCTCCTGAACTGCCTTAAACGCCACGCGAATGGCAACCTCTGTCTTTCCATAGCCCACGTCACCACAGAGAAGCCGATCCATAATGCGTGTGCTCTCCATATCTTTTTTTGCCTCCTCTATGGCAACAAGCTGATCCTCCGTCTCTTCATAAGGAAACATTTCTTCAAATTCCTTCTGCCAAACGGTATCCTGCCCATACTGATACCCCTGTTTTTCCTGCCGCGCAGCATACAGCTCCACAAGCTCCTTGGCGACATCCTTCACCGCATTTCGGACGCGCGTTCTTGTCTTTTTCCACTCACCACCGCCAAGCTTATTTAATTTCACTTGCTTGGCATCCGACCCTGCATATTTTTGTATTAAATCAAGCTGGGTGGCAAGCACGTAGAGATTCCCTCCATCGCCGTACTCAATTTTAATATAATCCTTCATAATCCGCTCTACCTTAATCTTCTCGATTCCCCGATAGATGCCAAGGCCATGATTTTCATGTACCACATAATCTCCAATATTAAGATCGGTAAAGCTCTGTATTTTCTGCCCTTCATAGGCAGGCTTTTTCTTTCGTTTCTTTTTATCTATCCCAAAAATATCTGTCTCTGTAATAACGACAAATTTAATCAAAGGATATTCAAAGCCACGGTGCACATTGCCGTAGGTGACAAGAATTTCGCCGGGCTTGACCTCGCCGGAAAGCTCCTCAGTATAATAGGCACTTAGCTCAAAGCCTCGCAGATCATCTGCAAGCCTCGCTCCTCTGGTGCGGGAATTTGTCAAAAGTACCACACGATAGCCATTCTTTTTCCAGCGCGCCAGATCCTTGGTCAGAAGCTCAAAGCTATTATTGTAAGGATTCATATTTTGCGTATTGAGATAACAAGTGTAATCCACATCTATATAATGCTGTTTCTGTTCCAGCGCTGCCAACAAAAGCAGAATATTTTTCTTCAGCCGTGCAAAAATCTGTTTTGTACTCCACAGCACATCTGCCTGTCCCGGCAGAATATATCCCTTTTCCAGACGATGTGACATGCTGTCTCTAAATTCCATCTCAAGCGTCTCTGCTTTCTCCGCCGACCTTGCAGGCTCATCCAAAAAAACCACACATTCCTTCAGTGGAAGATAGTCGAGCAGACAAACCGTCTCCTCATAGAAATATCCCAGATAACTGTCCAATGCCACAGAAGATTTTAATGTCTGCACCTGTTCCAAAAATTCTTCTACAGCCACACTAAGACGGTGCGCCTCCTCCGTCTTCATCTGTGATCGCAGCACTTGCACACACTTTTTCTTTTCCGCCTCAATCTTCTTTAGCCCTAGAAGAAGTCTTTCCTCTGATAAAAGAATCTCTGCCGCAGGATAGATCACAATCTGTTCCAACTGCTCCACGGAACGCTGGCTTTCCAGATCAAAGCTTCGAATGGAGTCCACTTCATCATCCCACAGCTCCAAGCGCACTGGCGTGTCCTCTGTCAGCGGATAAATATCTATAATGCCACCCCGCACAGCAAATTCTCCCGGTCCCTCCACCTGTCCCATCCGCTCATAGCCAAGCTCCGTCAGATGGCTGATTAATTGCTCTGCATCGATTGTGTCTGTATTATGGACCGTCAGAATATGTTCTTTAAACACAGAAGGAGGCAGCAGCTTATCCATACAGCCATCTATCGTTGTGATTATGGTGAGATCCTCACCGGAGAAAAGCCTTTTTAACGCTCTTATCCTCTCCTTCACAATTAAATTGCCATGAATATCTGCACTGTAAAAAATAAAATCCTTGGCGGGATAGTATACCACATGTTTATCAAAGCATTGATAATCCTCAAACAGCTCTTTTGCCCTTGCTTCCTGATGTGTGATAATCAGGCGACAGGGAAAATCTTCTCCAATCCCCTTTATAAAATGTGCTTTCTGAGAATCTATACAGCCACAGACAAACAATGCTCCCTTTGTGTCATCCTTTCTCCTTCGTCCAAGTCTCTCCTTAATCTCCTGAAATTCTTTAAGCTCCGCCAACGGAGCAGTGATACTATTCACCTCTGTCCCCTCTTCTCATATAATCTAAGCTTGCTATTATTTATTACCGTTATATTCGTTCATCGCCGTTTGTATTCCGTCTGTAATAACACATGCTGCTGCTTTTGCCGCCCTCGCGATCCCTTCATCCGCGAACACCCTGTCCTCTTTATCAAAACGTCCCAGCACATAATCTACCAAATCCCAGCCTGCCGGCTTATCTCCAACCCCTATTTTTATCCTCATAAATTCATCTGTCATAAGCTGTGCAATAATACTTTTCACACCATTATGGCCTCCTGCGCTCCCCTTTGCCCGCAGACGAAGCTGCCCCACCGCAAGACTAATATCATCATAGATCACCAAAAGCCTCTCTTTGGGATCAATTTTATAAAACTCCACTGCCGCTCGTATACTTTCACCGCTGTTATTCATATAAGTCTGCGGCTGCATCAATAAAACACTCTCTCCTTCTATTATTCCTTTGCCGCAGATCGCTTTATGCTTCTTTATATTCATACTGATATGAAAGTTATCTGACAGCTTTTCAATCGCATCAAAACCAATGTTATGCCTTGTTCCAGCATATTGAAGTGTAGGATTGCCAAGCCCTGCTATAATATACATAAAAATCCCTCCTCACTCAGATTCCAGTTAGTCGTAATTTATCCAAAAGCTCATCGCCAAAATATTCTCGA
>CAMUFS010000092.1 GCA_947088195.1 uncultured Clostridia bacterium | reverse complement strand
AGATATCAGACGATATAAAGCAGTTTTCTTACGAGATATGTCAAAAACACAAAGTTATTAATCAGATATATGGAGACGGAGGACTATAGGCAGTTCTCTGTGCGGCCCTTTCTCATATATGATTCGATAAATTTACACATAGATATCTTTGCAAAAAAAATCACTCCGAAAAGGTATACTTTTTCGGAGTGGTTTTTCTATGTGCTATTTTACCATATTTCATGGCTTTTGCAAGTACTTTTTTAAGAGATTTTTATACAAAGTGCACAAAGTCTTATGGATTCTCATAAAGTATACTTTTTGAGAATGATAGCTCGAAAACAAAATGTGGTTTGCATGAAAGGAATGAGGAATCTCTGTGGAGATTGCAAAGGGGTACAGCACCACCTGAAATATTGATTTTCGAAGAAGCGAGAGGCAGTTGTGCTGGGAGTTATTTGTTGATGTACTTATACGGATAGAGTATGGATATACAGAAATGAGGAAATGATATGCCAAAAAGGAAAATTTTATTTAGTCCGCCGGATATCAGTGAGGAAGAAATTGAGGAAGTTGGAAGAGTATTGAGAAGTGGATGGATTACCACGGGACCGAAGGTGAAGGAACTGGAAAAGCTGCTGGCAGATTTTCTTCAGGTGAAAAGGACTGTCTGCTTGTCCTCCGCCACATCTGCAGAGGAGTTAATTTTTCGTATTCTTCAGATTGGTTCGGGAGATGAGGTAATTGTGCCGGCTCATACTTATACAGCAAGTGCCAGCGCTGCCATTCATGTGGGGGCAAAGGTGGTATTGGTAGATTCTCAGCCAGATTCTGTTGAGATGGATTATGAGGCATTGGAGAGGGCAATCACACCCGCGACGAAGGCGATTGTTGCGGTAGATTTGGGTGGTGTGTTATGTGATTACAATAAAATCTATTCGATAGTAGAAAGAAAGAGAGATATGTTTTGTCCCTTGTATAAAGGTGCAGAACCGCTCCCAAATCTGGGAAGTCGTATTCAACAGAAGCTTGGCAGAATTGCAGTAATTGCAGATTGTGCACATGCTTTGGGCAGCTATCGGCTGGTGAATGGAGAAAAGCAAATGGCGGGTGCAATCGCGGATTTTAGCTTTTTTTCTTTTCATGCAGTGAAAAATGTGACAACTGGGGAGGGTGGAGCAGTTACCTGGAAGCCATCACTTTTTGATGATGCAATAGAAGGAAAAGAGAAGTGTGATGGGGAAGTGACCGATCAGGAAATTTATCATATGCTTCAGCTTTTATCTCTGCATGGGCAGTCAAAGGATGCATTGGCAAAGTCTCAGCTTGGATCGTGGGAATATGATATTGTAGGCTCATGGTATAAATGCAATATGACCGATATTATGGCTGCAATAGGTATGAAGCAACTTGAGCGGTATCAGGAGATGCTTAAGAAACGTCAAGAGATTGTAAAACAGTATGATAGATGCTGTGACGAGCTTGGACTTTGGCATATTGCTCATTGTGGAGAAGAGATGCGATCATGCGGGCATCTGTATATCACTAGAGTTCCCGGTGTGGATGAGCAGCGGCGAGGGGAGATAATTGCGAGAATGGCAGAGAGAGGGATTTCCTGCAATGTTCATTATAAGCCCCTGCCAATGATGACAGCGTATCGTTTGTTGGGGTATAAAATGGAGGATTATCCAAACAGTTATCATCTTTATCAAAATGAAATTACACTGCCTCTTCATACATTGCTTGATAAAGAAGATGTTGCTTATGTGGTGGAGAATTATAGAGATGTGGTTTCAGAATATAGGAAAACATTTTTTGCTTTTGAGAGAATGGAACGATCTTCCTGATTTTATGAGAGTGCCAGAGGTATTGCCATATTATAAGATATTGGAGCAAAAGCGGGGAAGCTTGGTAATAAAGAGGTTGTTTGATATTTGTATGGCAGGGATATTGCTTATTGTTTTGCTGGTGCCAATGGTGGTGATTGGTGTCTTAATTAAATTGGACAGCAAAGGGCCTGTTTTTTATAGACAGGAGAGAATTACTGCCTATGGGAAACGATTTTGGGTTCATAAATTTCGCACGATGGTGGATCATGCTGACCAGATGGGCAGTTCTGTGACAGTGAGAAAGGATGCTAGAATTACAAAGATAGGGGCGGTGTTGCGAAAATATCGTCTTGATGAGCTTCCACAGCTTCTTGATATTATAGCTGGGGATATGAGTTTTGTGGGGACTAGGCCAGAGGTTGCTCGCTATGTCAGGCATTACAGCCCAGAGATGCGGGCGACATTGTTAATGCCTGCCGGTGTCACCTCAGAGGCAAGCATACGATATAAGGATGAGAGTCGGCTGTTAGATGTGGCAGAGGATGTGGATGCCGTGTATATAGAGAAAGTTCTACCTGCCAAGATGGAGTGGAATCTTAAGAGTTTACGGCAGTTTGGATTGTTTCGGGAGCTGTTTATTTGTATTCGAACCATATTTGCGGTAATGGGAAAGGATTGTACATAGAAGGTTATATGGAAGGGTATGAGAAAAAACAAGATACTAGATGGAATAAGTTTTCTGTTTTAATGTCGTTGTATATTGGTGAAAAGGCAGAGTATTTTGACGTCTGCTTGAAAAGTATGCTTCGGCAGACAGTGAGACCGACGGAGATTGTGATTGTAAGAGATGGGCCGATAACAGATGAAGTGGCTCAGGTGCTTCAAAAATATAGAAAAAAATATCCCGAAATCTTTCATATTATTTCTTTAAAAACCAATCATGGGTTGGGGTATGCGTTGGCGGAAGGGGTAAAAGCATGTAAATATGAATTAATTGCCCGAATGGATACCGACGATATAGCGAGAAAGGATAGATTTGAGAAACAGCTTGCAGAATTTAATAAAGATCCAGAATTGGATATTTGTGGAAGCAGTATATATGAGTTTGAAGGAGAAGTGTCCAATATAGTTGCCAAGAGAACGGTGCCTCTTACAGATAAAAAGATCAAACATTACCAGAAAAGGCGGGATGCATTGAATCATGTGACGGTGATGTTTAAGAAATCTGCTGTCTTACGTGCGGGAAACTATCAATCTTGCCTTTTGATGGAAGATTCTCTTCTTTGGGTTCATATGATGCAGAATGGAGCAAAGTGTAAAAATAGAGAGGAGCCATTGGTGTATGTTCGAATTGGCAAGGATATGTACAGTCGCAGAGGAGGATTTTCCTATTTTTTAAAATACAAAAATGGGCGCAAAAGGATATTAGAGACAGGTTATATTAGTCAATGGGATTATTATTATACTCTAATCGTTCAATTTTTTGTTGCACTTGTTCCAGGGAGAATAAGGGGATGGATATTTAAGAATCTATTGCATCATTAAAAGAATAGGACAAGATAGAATATGAACAAAATAGAAAAGCTGCGTCATGAGCTTAATTACTTAAAAGTAGAAAATATTTTTCAGATTTTTGTATTTCTTATCTCAATTTTTCCCTCAATCGTTTATACCATATTAGTGAAAGCTTTACGAAGAAAAATATGGCTGATCTGTGAAGATAAGATGGAGGCAAGAGATAATGGTGTTTGTCTTTTTTCTTATCTAAATAAAAATGCAAAGGATATTATTGCGTATTATGCTATTAGTTTTCAATCCAAGGATTATCCATATGTGAGATCAATAGGGAGAACCGTTCGGTATGGCAGTGTATTTCATTGGATGTTATATTTTGCGTCACAGTATAATATCAGTACACAGAAGGCGGGGAAGCCAGATGCAGCGATTGGCTATGTATTAGAGCAGAGTAGGTTATTTAAGCAAAAATTTATTTTTTTGCAGCATGGAATTACGATGAATAAAACAGAATGGTTATTTTATCAAAATACCAGGATGCGTCTGTTTGTCTGTGGTGCAAAACCAGAATATCAATATATTTTAAAAGAATTTGGCTACCCGAAAAATTATGTGAAATATTTAGGCTTTTGCAGATTTGATTCTTATTTTCAAAATTCTAATAAAGTCAATGCGAAGCAGATAGTGTTGATGCCAAGCTGGAGGGAATGGATTGGCTCTAAAAATGAATATTCAAAGGTTTTTGAGGATACCAGAGATTTTAGAAATACAGAGTATTATCGCACTTATCAAAGCTTAATTAATAATGAGAAATTCATTTATTTTTTAAATACTTATGGAATTACCATGTTTTTTTATCCACACCGAAATATGCAGAAATTTATTGAATTATTTTCTTCACCTTGTAAAAATATTCGAATTGTGTCCAATAAAACCAGTAATATAAGGAAGCTTTTGGTGGAATCCGCCATAATGATAACAGATTATTCCAGTGTTGCACTTGATTTTGCCTATATGAAAAAGCCGGTGATCTATTATCAGTTTGATGTAGAGCGATTTAGAAAAGCGCAATATAAGGAAGGGTATTTTAGCTATCAACATTCTAATCTTGGAACCGTTTTTTATAAAGAGGAGGATGTGGTGGAGGAAGTGATTCGGTTGTATCAGACGAATTTGGCATTGGATCAAAAATTTTATCAAGCACATCAGAAATTTTTCCCTATCTGGGATAATAAAAATTGTGAAAGGACCTATCAGGCAATAAAAGGATTACATAAATTATGAATTTAGGGCTATTAGTATATGATGTCAGCCTTACCGGAGGAGCGGAGCGGGTTGCTTGGAATTTGGCAGAAGAATTTTCAAAACAGTATCAGGTTTCTTTAATTTCGATTTTTGATAAAAAGGGACGGTGCAAAGAGAAGTATTCTTTTCGGACGGCTGTCTTATCAAATCATTATGTCTCATTGACGCAATATTTATTTTCACTAGCCAGTAAGCTTCGAAAGTATATAACATTAAATAAAATTGATATTTTAATTGCCATTACCGCTGGTGTTGTCACAATAGCAGATTTGGCGGCTGTGCGAACAAGCACAAGAGTGATCTATGCAGAACACTCAAATCTGGAGAATAAGACCTATGGATATAAGCATCAGCTAAGGCAGTGGATCGGGGCGAAATATTCAGATAAGGTAGTAGCTTTGACAGAGAGAGACAAAAATAATTTTATAAAAAAATATAAATTGGCAAAGGATAAGGTTTGTGTGATACCAAATTGGTATGAGGCTGATAATTCTTTAAAGAAGCCATATCAAGCAGATGCTAAAAAATTAATTTCTGTGGGAAGATTAGAACGAGTAAAGGGATATGATTATCTAATAGAGGTGGCGGAGCAGCTCGCTTCTCAATTTTCTGACTGGAAGTGGGACATCTATGGGGATGGTACATTGTTTGAGGAAATTCAGAGTCAGATAAAGAGAAAGCATCTGGAAAACTTTATTGAATTAAAAGGTAATGTATCGGGGATGGAGCAGATATATCATCAATATTCTATCTATGTAATGACTTCGCGATATGAAGGATTACCAATGTCACTTCTGGAGGCTCAGGCGGCTGGTTTGCCAGTAGTAAGCTTTGATTGCCCAACTGGGCCAGCAGAGATTGTCAGCGATGGGGTAAATGGAAAGATAGTGGAGGCTTATCATACAAAAAAGATGGCAGCAGTTTTAAAAAAATTGATGAGAGATCCTATATTGAGACAAAGCTATGCCGCAAAAGCGGGGATTTGTCTGGAACAATACAGTAAAAAGAATGTTGGGCAAAAATGGATGGATCTGTTTCATTCAATGAGTTAGGGGAAGCTATGGGGAAAAATAAAATTAAAATTACAGCAGGGATGTCAGTATTTGCTGTGTTATTGGGAATTTTTGTGATAGCATCCATACAATTTCATGCGAGCATAAGCCTGACGCTGGCATTTGCCATGTGGATAGGTTTGATGGTATATTCCGTTATGGATTTAAATCGCCATATTGTACTATTTTGTTATTTAACCGCATTTTTTGTATTTTTATTTGGGCGGGAGATCTGTTACACATTCTTTGGAATGTATCATTATTATTGGTATTTAGAACCATATAATGAATATTGTTTTTTTCTGCTTTTACTCAGCCTTATGTTTTTGTTCTTTGGCTATCTCTATGCGGGAGGAAAAAGCCATGTGTCTCTTTCAACAGCCAATCGGTGTACACAAGGATATATAAAAAAGGAATTGCCAAAAGAAAACAGAATTTACCAATATTTATGTAAATGGGCATATTATCTATGTTATTTCTGTGCCATCTTTGTTGTATCTGTTCAAATAGCATTTGTCCGAAGCAGCGGGTATCTTGCTTCTTATACAGGTGGAATGGAGGAGGGCATATTATTTCGCATTGCCTCTTATCTGGCAGCTTTTGCAGGAACAGCACTCTGTCTATTTCTCGCAACGTATCCATCCAAAAAATCAGTTATTGTTGCACTTGCTTCTTATGAGATTTATGGGATATTAACGGTCTTTACTGGACATAGATATACATTTATAGCGATAAGTATGCTGGTTGCCATTTATATGTTTATCAGAAATCGGGTGGATGGAGGTTGGATCACACGCAAGCATGTACTAATGGTATTGGCAGCTCTGCCATTTTTGGTGATTGCTATGACAGCATATGACACCATCCGGCTGGGAGAAGGTTTTACATTTAAAGGCTTTGGGAGAACGATTCTTGATTTTTTGGATCAGCAGGGCGGAAGTGTAAATATGATAAAGCGAGTTTTTTATTACAAAGATCAATTAGCAGATATGAATTTTGTCTCCTTGCATAATACAAAAAGTGTTTTGTTTGAAAATGCGATCTTAAGAAAAATGCTTGATATTAAGGTTTACAATGGAAACTCAATAGAAAATGCACTTTATGGACATTCTCTGGCACATCGTCTCTCTTATCTGGAATATGGAGATTATTATCTTCAGGGGCATGGGGTAGGTTCTTGCTATATTGCAGAGCTTTATCATGATTTTGGGGTTATTGGTGTGATGGCAGGAAATTATATTTATGGATACATATTAAGAAAGATAAGTGATATTTCATTTCGGAATTGTATAAAGGATGGGCTTTTGCTCGCTTTGGTATATTATCTTCTCTTGGCTCCAAGGGGTAATTTTGACGGTTTTGTAGAGGGAGTATTTAGTATTTATTCTTTATTGGGGCTGATAACAATATGGTTGGTTTCTAATATATTTTCAAGGAAAAATAAGTATACGGTTTATTCGCAATTTTGGGGAAAGGGTAAGGTATATTTTATAAAATAGTTTTGTTTTGTCATGTTCTCTGTGTTACTTTATCGGTAATGTTAGTATTTCATTTGACTAGCTTTTTGATTATGTTTGGATATAGACTAGCTAGTTTGAGCTTTGTGTGGTGACGGAAAATAGGAATGGCTTGGTTTCGTGGGCTTTTATCGAATAGGATTGTAATAGTATAGACGAGGGTGGATATGATTTATAAGTGTTTAAAATTATTATATTTGGTTTTGTATAATAAAAAGTATCATACAAAGATTAAAAGTTATCGTGCTTCTTTGTCGGCAAAGTATGGATATAGCGTTTTGATTGATAAGGGTACGATTGTGGAGCCGGATGTGTCCATTGGAGATTATAGTTATGTTAATAAAAATTCTTCTCTAGAAAATTGTGTGGTTGGGAAGTTTTGTTCTATCTCATCAGGAGTGTATGTATGCCCATATGAACATAATAAGGATATTATAACAACACATCCGATTTCACAAAGAAATTTGTCTGCTAAGAGGAAAAGAAGAAAGGTTTTTATTGGAAATGATGTATTAGTTAGTTTGAATTGTATTATTTTGGAAGGTGTTAAAATTGGAGATGGGGCGGTGATTGGGGCAGGCGCTGTGGTGACAAAGGATGTAAAACCGTATGAGATAGTGGGCGGTGTTCCTGCACGTCATATTGGGTTTCGGGCGGATGAGCAGATAATTAAGAAGCTGGAGGAAATCAAATGGTGGGATTGGCCACATGATAAAATTGAGAATAGTATAGAATTCTTTCAGATGCCAATAAAAGATCTGATTTTAGGAATGGATTTGGAATAATATAATGAGTCGAATAAAACAATTTTTTCAGACTGCTTTTACTTATTTTGCAGGAAATATATTTTCTAAGCTTGTCACCTTTTTTATGATTCCGCTATATACCAATCAATTACCTCCGGCTGAATATGGGGATTATGATTTTGTAGTTACGATTATCACTTTTTTTATTTCGGTTGCTTTTTTTCAGATCTGGGATGGGATGTTTCGATTTTCCTTTGATTGTAAGGATTTGGAGGAGCGTTATGAAATTCTTTGTGATGCCGTCGTTATTTATATAGCTGGAATTTTTGTATATTCCTTTTTATTTTATATAGCTTTGCATATATTGGGATTTCAAAATCCGGTTTATGTATTTTTTTATGGTTTGTTGTTGGGACTGCAATATTTGTATTCTTTTATGGCGCGGGCATTTTTAAAGAATAAATTGTTCGCGTATTCTGGCGCTGTCAATACGTTTCTTGCTGCCTTGTGCAATCTGGTATTTATCTTAAAGTGGAAGATGGGAATCCAATCTCTTTATCTGGCACAAATGTTTGGATGTCTGGCACAGATTATCCTTATTGAATTTTCATTAAAGGTTTTAAAAAGATTGGTCAGACATAAGCCAAATTTACGGCGAATACAACAGATGTTAAAATTTTCCATACCTTTGTGTGTTTCTGCAATCTCTTATTGGCTGCTCAGTGGGTTTACAAAATTGGTTATTAATCGGACTCTGGGTTCTTATGAGAATGGAATCTATGCTGTCGCCAATAGTCTTGCTAATACAGCAATTATTGCTGTAAATGTATTTCAGTTTGCGTGGAATGAGATGGCTTATATGATAGCGAAGGAGGCAAATAGAAAAGCTACTTATAAAAAATGTGTGGATCTTTTATTTACTACAGTGGTTTTTGGCTGTGCTGCACTATGTATTGGGATGAAAGTGCTGTTTCCTTATTTGGTTGGAAGGGAATACAGTAGTGCCTCGGAGACAGTTCCTATTTTAATGATCGGAGTATCTGCAAATGCGGTTGCTGGATTTTTGGGCACTCTTTTTATGACAGAGAAGAAGACCTCTTATATTTTAATAAGTACAGTGGTTGCGGCGGGAATCAACCTTGTTTTTGCAAAAACTGGTGCAGTGCTGATGGGGATTTGGGGAGCGGTTTTGGTTCTTGCTTTTTCTTTTATTATGCTTATGCTGATTCGTTTGGCTCAGTTAAAATCTAGTTTTCAGGTTTCTTTATCAGCGGCTTCCTATGGTTCCTGTGTGACAATAGTGGTATCTTTTTTGTTTTATAAATTTATAGATTCTATTTTTTTATTGTTTTTATATGTATTTGTGCTGGCAGTGTTGTATATTTGGCGGCTTCAACGGATACTTCAAATAAATTTGGCACAGATAATTCAGAAAAATAGAATAGAAAGGCAGCATAGGGATGAGAAATAATAAAGCTCCATATATTACAGTATTTACGCCTGCCTATAATCGGGCAGATTTGATAAAGAGGTTGTATGATTCTTTAATTAAGCAAGAATGTAAGGATTTTGAGTGGTTGGTGGTGGACGATGGCTCGGAGGATGCCACAGAACAGGTGATGAAGCAGATAGAGGAGAATTATGCTGGATTTGTGATAAGATACGAGAAGCAGCCACATGGCGGAAAGCATAGAGCAGTGAATAGAGGGGTTACTCTGGCAAAAGGAAAGTATTTTTTTATTGTTGACAGTGATGATTATCTTCCCTCTGACAGTATTCAAAGGGTGAGAGAATGGGCAAAAAAAGCGGAATATTGTGAGGATATTGCGGCAGTATCGGGACTTAAAGAATATTTAGATGGAAAGATAGTGGGGGAGTGTCCGAAACGGCTTGGGGGGGGGCAAAAGTATATTGA
>CAMUFS010000091.1 GCA_947088195.1 uncultured Clostridia bacterium | reverse complement strand
ATGATAAGTATTTTATTGTATATCCACAGATGGTATT
Organism: uncultured Clostridia bacterium; assembly: GCA_947088195.1. Taxonomy (GTDB): domain Bacteria; phylum Bacillota; class Clostridia; order Lachnospirales; family Lachnospiraceae; genus RGIG8607. The sequence goes on along the minus strand of CAMUFS010000091.1, from coordinate 9,867 downwards.
CAATGAGAGGATGAAGGTGGAGCCAAAAGGAAAAAAGGTACCAGAAGGTTTTGTGTACAGCTCTGGAACCAATCAAGAGTGGCTTAGTGTGCAACAAATACAAAGAAAGCTAAAACAGGATGTGATAACAGAATAGGGGAAGAGAAGGTATGAAAATCTATATTACAGGTATTGCAGGTCTGTTGGGCTATAGTATCTATAATTATCTAAAGGATAAGGAAGAGGTGGATGGGTTTGATATTGTGAAGGCAGATGATTCAGAGATGTCTTATCATTCTATTTCCTTGTATGATACAAAAGCAGTGGAACAGGTGCTTGTTCAGGGAAAAGCAGAGGTGCTGATTCATACCGCAGCCCTTGTCAATGTGGATGAATGTGAGGAATATCCTGAGAATGCAGAGAAGCTGAATGTGTGGGTGACAGCCCAGCTTGCAGAGATATGCCAAAGACATCATATCAAGATGATCTATATTTCCACAGATGCTGTCTTTGATGGAGAAGAAGAACGGCTCTATACAGAAGAAGACCAGACAAATCCAGTTAATGTATATGGTAGGACAAAGCTGGAGGGAGAAACTTTTGTATTAAAGAAGAAAGAAAATCTGGTATTTCGAACCAATATCTATGGAATCAATCTACAGAAAAAGCAGAGCTTTGGGGAATGGATCTATCAATCATTAAAGGAAGATAAAACCTTACATATGTTTACAGATATTGATTTTTCTCCTATATTGGCGGAGGAATTAGCAGAGCTTCTTTATATAGCATGTCAAAAAAATCTTTGCGGTCTGTATCATGCCTGTGGGACAGGATGTATAACCAAGTATTTGTTTGCAGGAAAGTTAAAAGAAATATTTGGATTAAAAACAGGGGTTGTGGAGCCTTCTCTTAGTGATAGTGCCACCTTAAAAGCACGTCGCTCAAAGCATATGGGGATGTCAAACCAGAAGCTGCGAGAGGAGCTGCGGATAGAAATTAGTACACCAGAGGAAGGGATAGAGAGATTTTATCAACGGATAAAGGAGAAGGAAAATGGTGGAAATTAAGATAGGGAAAAGAATAATATCCAGTCAGTCCAAACCATATTTTATTGCCGATATAGCAGCAAACCATGATGGAGATATGGAGAGAGCATATAAGCTAATTGAGCTGGCAAAGGAATCAGGGGCAGATGCAGCTAAGTTTCAGAATTTTAGAGCAGAGACGATTGTGAGCAGAAAAGGGTTTGAGAGCCTTGGTGCACAGGTATCCCATCAGTCTACATGGAAAAAATCGGTGTATGATACCTATAAGGATGCCAGCTTGCCAGAAGAATGGTCAGAGAAGCTGAAAGAAAAGTGTGATGAAATGGGGATAGAATATATGACAAGTCCTTATGATATCCCCTCTGTAGATTGGGCAGACCGCTATGTATCTGCCTATAAGATTGGTTCAGGGGATATTACATGGATCGATATTGTGGAATATATAGCAAAGAAAGGAAAGCCAGTGCTATTGGCAACAGGAGCATCGGACTGGAGGGATGTGGAACGGGCAGTAGAAGCGATAAAAAAGTATGATACTGCTCTTGTTTTAATGCAGTGTAATACAAACTACACAGCGGAGGAAACGAATTTTTCTCATATTAATCTAAGAGTATTAAGCCGTTATCAAAAGGCATTTCCAGACTGTATTTTAGGATTGTCGGATCATACCTATGGACATACCACGGTGTTAGGTGCTTATGCATTGGGGGCAAGAGTATTTGAAAAGCATTTTACAGATGATAATGGAAGAGAAGGACCTGATCATAAATTTTCCATGAACCCAGAGACCTGGAAGGCAATGGTAAAAGCCTGCCATGAATTGGAGGAAGCAATGGGGGATGGAGAGAAGCGAGTGGAGGAAAATGAGATAGATACGGTGAGAGTTCAGAGAAGATCGTATTATCTTTTAAGAGATATAAGAAAGGGCGAGAGAATAGAAGAGAAGGATATTTTTCCACTTCGTCCTGTCCAAAAGGGAGGGGTACTTCCATATGAAAAATCAGAAATAATAGGAAAAAAGCTAATTAGGGATAAGAAAAAGGAAGAAGGTCTATTGTGGGAGGATCTGGAGAATGATTAAGGGAAAAAAGGTATATTTGTGCGCATTGGAGAGAGAAGATCTACCTTTTTTGATGGAGTGGAGAAATCATCCAGAATTTAGAAAGCATTTTAGGGAATATAGGGAGCTAAATATGGATATGCAGAACCGTTGGTATGAGACAAAGGTGCTTCAGGATCCCTCTACTATGATGTTTGCAATAAAAGAATGTGAGACAGAAGAGCTCATTGGGTGCTGTGGTCTTTGTTATATCAACTGGGTACATAGAAACGCGGATTTGTCTTTGTATATTGGAAAAGATCTGGTGTATATCGACAAGGAAGGGTATGCCAAGGAGAGTTGTCAGCTTCTATTTGACTATGGTTTTCTGGAGCTGGGACTTAGAAAGATATGGTCAGAGCTATATGAGTTTGATAATAGAAAGATTGATCTTTATCAGGAGCTTGGGATGGAGATAGATGGGACATTGAGAAGCCAGTATTACTACAATGGAAAATGGTGGGATTCAAAGCTATTGTCCATACTAGATGAGGAATGGAAAAAAGGAAGGGAAGTAGATTGAGTCAGTTATGTTTGGGAACTGTGCAGTTTGGAATGAAGTATGGGATATACAATAAAACGGGACAGCCAACGGAAGAAGAATGCTTTGAGATGTTAGATATGGCAATCTCCCAAGGAATTAAAGTGATTGATACCGCAAGGGCATATGGAACAGCAGAAGAGAGAGTGGGAAGGTATCTGTCCTACCGAGGATGGCAAGGAAAGATAGATGTGATCTCCAAGCTATGTCCTAATGTAATGGAAGAGGGAGAAAAAGATGTATATGGGGTTGTGCGAAGAGAGTTAGAAGGAAGCTTAGAAAGGCTAAAAGTGTCGAAATTAAAAGGATATTTGCTACACACGCCAGAGTATATCTATCAAGATAAGATAGTGGAGGCGCTCTTTCGATTAAAGGAAGAAGGATTGACAGAGAATGTTGGTGTTTCTATTTATGGGATGGAAGAGGGGTATGAGGCAATCAAGAGAGGGATGGATTATGTACAGCTTCCCTATAGTGTATTGGATCAAAGAGGAAAACAGACAGGATGGATAGAAGAAGCAAAAAAAGTAGGGATAAAGGTATTTGCGAGAAGTGCATTTTTGCAGGGATTGTTTCTGATGGACAGAAGTGAGGTTCCAGAGTGGTTAAAGAGGGCGGAGCCATATTTGGAGAAGATAGAAGGATTCTTTGAGGAATATAGAGGGAAGAAGACAGAGATGCTACTACAGTTTGTAAAGAGGACAGAGGGGATTGATTATCTGGTATTTGGAGTGGACAATAAAGAACAGTTAAAGGAAAATATAGAGAGCTTTGAGAAAGGGGTAGAGATAGAAGAGGAATTAATGAAAAAGCTTTCTGCTTATTGTAGGGAGGTAGATGACAGTATTATTTTGCCAAGCTTGTGGTCAAATGGTAGAAAGGTGGAATAATGGGGGAATTAATCAGTGTAATTGTGGCAATTTATAATGTGGAAGAATATGCTTCGACATGTATTGAAAGTATAATAAATCAAACGTATAAAGAGATAGAAATTATACTGATCGATGATGGCTCAACCGATAATAGCGGGAAAATATGTGATACCTATGCAAAAAAGGATACAAGGATTCATGTGATACACCAAAAAAATATGGGGTTAGCGGAAGCAAGACGTGTTGGTGTTAATTCTTCTAAGGGAAGCTATATTGGGTTTGTGGATGGGGATGACTGGATTGATACAGAAATGTATGAAAAGCTATATCAAATAGCAAAAGAACAGAATGTAGATTTGGTTACTTCTGCTGGGTATAGAAATTATGAAAATGGAATGGCGGAAGGTACATTAAAAGATAATATGCCAGAAGGATTATATGATATGGAAAAGAATAATCTGGTGGTGTCAAATATTTTTCCTACTTCTTACCATAATACATATGCAATGAATGGTGCGGTTTGGAATAAATTTTATAAAAGAGATCTAGTGGTTGCTGTGATAAATCGTATGGATAGAAGGATTACTGGTTTTTGTGAAGATAATGTTATGATGACAGGAATTTTTTTAAATGCTAAGAAGATATATGTTCAACATAAGGCTTATTATCATCATAGAGAACGTATTGGATCAGCCGTTTATTCTGTAAATAAAAGGGCATATGAGCAGTTGAATCTTGGTTATTTGAATATGCGTATGTATGTAGAGGAAAGTATCCATAAGGAAATTGTAATGCCACAGTTAGATGAATATATGATGGTATCATTGATAAGAAGCTTGGATTATTTTTATGGTGTTGTTGATGTGATGCCAAGTTATGTATTTCCTTTGGACCAAATACCGATAGGTGCTAAAATAGCGATTTATGGGGCAGGAAGAGTAGGAAGATCGTATGTTCGTTGGATTCATACATTAAAGAATTATAATGTGGTCACATGGGTAGACAAAAATAGTAGATCATCAAAAATTTATGGAATTTCTATTGAAGGAATCGAGAGTTTAAAAAAAGTGCATTATGATTATCTTTTGATAGCAATATTAAAAGAGGAAACAGCATTGCAGATTAAAGAAAAATTAAAAGAGGAAAAATTTTTCCCAGAAGAAAAAATAATTTGGATTAGGCCAATATCGTTTATAGAATTTTTTGCAAAAAAAGATGGAGATAGGTTGGATGAGGAATTACAGCATAGGATAATTAAAAAATAAAGGAAAGACGAGAAAGAAAATGAAGTCAAAGGAAGTGGATGTATCTGTGATTATTCCAATATATAAAGGCACACAGTATATAGAGTATTGGCTGAAAATATTGGAATATAATTTTTTAATGTTAAAACAGAACATGGATAAGAAATGTGAAGCTATCTTTGTCAATGATTGTCCTGAAGAAAAAATAGAAATAGATAGTGCGTGGATAGATAAAATAAATATAAAGATATTTCATTTAGAAAAGAATAGGGGAATACAGGGAGCAAGAGTATTTGGCTATTTACAATCTAGTGGAAAATACATTGTATTTGTGGATCAGGATGATAAGATTGCATCTAATTATTTGTTAAGTCAACTTAGAGCGATAGGCAATGCAGATGCGGTAGTTTGCAATGGATATCATAAAAGGTTTTGTATTCATGGGAAAAGACTGATTTATTCAGAGGTTCGAAGGCAGGATAGAGTAAAAAAGCTATCAAATTTTATAGAAGATGGTTGTCAAATTATTTCGCCGGGACAAGTTTTAATTCGAAGGGAAGCTATTCCTGAAGTTTGGGTAAATTCTATTTTGAAGAAAAATGGAGTGGATGATTGGTTTTTATGGCTCTTAATGCTAAAACAGGGGAAAATTTTTTGTGAAAATAAAGATATATTATATACCCATATAGATCATGGAGATAATACTTCAAAGAATTTATTTAAAATGAGAGAATCTGCCGAAGAGATGATAATGATTCTAGGAGAGAAAAATATATTTCATAAAAATGAATTGGATAAAATAAAAGAACACATAAATACCTTTTATGATTTTAAAAGAAATAGATTAAATGATATTATGACAATGTATGATTATTGGCTGTATCTAAAGATTCGGGATCAAAATATGGACAATTATTTTGTTGAGAATGGATGGAAACGAATCGCAATCTATGGAATGAATACATTGGGCAATAGACTATATGATGAATTGAAAAATGGAAAAACAGAAGTATTATTTGGAGTTGATAAAGTAGCAGCATCGATTTCTTATGAAGTTCCAGTATTTAGTTTAGATGAAAAGGAAATAGAGTCTTATATGGAAACTGTGGACGCAATAGTAGTAACACCAATCTCTGCTTATGAGGAAATTAAAAAAGACATTACAGATAAATTTAGTGTAAAAGTGATTTCATTAAATGCTATATTACTGCAAATGATACAGCAATATAGGGGTAAAGAAATTGAGGAATAATTATGAGGAGAATGGGCATCTTTGTCTTTTATGATAAATCTGGTAAGGTTGATACATATGTTGAGGTTCTTTTAGAAAGTATATTGAAAATACTGGAGAAAGTAATAATTATAGTAAATGGAGAGATAGAAAAAGCGGATTATAATAAATTGTGTGCGTATTCTAATGCCATATATATAAGAAAAAATATAGGATTTGACGCTGGAGCATACAAGGATGTCTTTACAAAGTATTTATTACATGAGGATTGGAACAAGTGGGAGGAAATCGTTTTATTGAATGATACCTTTTATGGACCCCTATATCCTTGGGAAAATGTATTTGACAAAATGGAAAAAGAAGAGATAGATTTTTGGGGATTAAGCAGGTCTATGGGGGTAATGCTGCCAACAGGACGGGATGTTCCACAGCATATTCAGAGTTATTTTTTGGTATGTAGAAAAAGATTATTTTTGTCGGAATGTTGGAAGCAGTTTTGGGATAACCTTGCGTACCCAGATACATATTTGGAAGCTATAGAAAATTTTGAAGTTAATTTTTCTGTATTTTTTTCGAAAAATGGTTTTAAAAATAGAGCCTTGACGGACAATAGTGCAATACAGATAGAATATGGTAGGAACCCATATTTTGATTATCTATATGAATTAATTTGTTGTATCCAATTTCCTGTTATAAAACGTCGGGTTTTTGGTTTGGTTCGATTTGAGGAGATAGGAAAAGCATTTGACTATATTAGAAATAATACAGATTATAATATTGATAACATTAATTCTCATTTAATGAGACTACAAAGGGAAGGAATCGTCAATTTCTTGGCTCCCTTTGCCTTATCTCAATTAGAATTGTTTTATCATAAGCATAAAAGAATTTTTATATATGGCTATGGAAAATATGGGAAAGGTATGGCTAGATTTTTTGAGTACAAAGGATGGCACTTTGAAGGATTTTTAACTTCAGATTTTATGGATAGCTCTCATAAGGTATTTTTATATAAGGATGTAAATGTAAGGATAGAAGATGGTGTTATTTTAGCGTTAGGAAAAAAGGGATTTTATGAGGTTTATCCAATAATACAGAACGATCTGGATAATACTCAACTGTGTCTTCCCTGTTTGGATGGAAATGCTGGAAGGTAAAAGAAGGAGAAAAGCATGAAAATTATAATCTATGCATTAGGAACATTATTTGAGCACTATAGTAATCAGATAGACTGGAAACAAGTAGTGGCTCTTGCAGATAAGAATGTAGGGATTATAAAGAAAGAATATAATGTGCCAGTGGTTCATCCTTCTGTTATTTGTAATATCGACTATGATTATATTGTTATTTTTTCTAATAAATGGTTTGATGAGATTCGCTTTGAATTGATGGGAGAATATAATATTTCGAAAGAGAGGATAATTCCTTATTGTGAAATTATAATGGAGGATAGAACAACAGGAATTGTTGCGTTCTATAAAGAATTTTGCAGAAGTAAAGGGTGCAAAAGGATATTGGATCTTGGAATGTCAGAGATTCCTAAGAGCTGTCTCTATAAGGGAATGGTATGTGCAGAAGAAGCGATGTTAGATGGAATACCAAGTAATAAAGCTATCTACAATGAAAATATATATGATCGGATATATCAAAAGAATGCTGCTTGTGATAAGGCATATGATGTCATTCTATTTGGATTAGAATATGAGTGCTTAGATACTTTTTTGGTTCGAATAATTCAAAAGTCAAAATATGTATTATTCTATACAAAATATTTACTGGAAGAGAACAGCATAAGAAGAAGGATATTAGAAAAGCTTAAAACATATGGGAAAGTAAAATATATATCAAATGAGATTGGCATCTTCTGGATAATTGATATGCAAAATTATAATCTTATTTCGGATCTTTCCATTTATGTTGTGATACACAAGAACTATCATTTAAGGTTAAATGATGCATTTTATAAGCCATTATGTGTAGGGAATTATCGAATGGAAGGATATCTTACAGAACAAAGTGGGGATAATATTTCATATTTAAATAAAAAGATTAATGAGTGTACAGCATTATATTGGATATGGAAGAATACAGATACAAAATATGTAGGAATGAATCATTATCGCAGATATTTTTATAATGATAAGAATAAAAGTGTGGATAATTATTTAGACATTTATCATATTTCTGAGCTCTTTGAAGTTTATGATATTATTATGCCAGAGGCATATACATTAAAGTGTACCACCATACAAGAGCAAATCAAGGATTCTATAGATAATCAATTATATCAGATAGGATATTCTTTGATTAGAAGGAAAATAGAGATAAAATGTCCTGATTACTTGCAGGTATTTGATGAAGTGATGGCAGGCTATAGTATGTTTCCTTGTAATATATTTGTTACAAAACGTGAGATTTTAAATAACTATTGTGAATGGTTATTTTCTTTTTTGATAGAAACGGCAGAGGAGATAGAGGTGGATGGCTATGATGCTTATAGCCAGAGAGTGATTGGTTTTTTTGCGGAGCGTATGTGGACAGTTTGGCTTCGTAAAAATAGAGTGAAAATGAAAGAGCTGCCATATACAATAATAAGATAGATCGGATAAGGAGAAACAATGACAAAAGTTACCATAATAATGCCATGCTTAAATATGGCAGGCTATATTAGAGAGTGTATACAAAGTGTTGGGAAGCAGACATTGAGAGAGATTGAGATCTTAGTTGTTGATGCAGGTTCTACCGATGGCACAAGAGAAATATTGGAGGAGTTTGCTTGTAACAATGCTAGGATTCGTATCATTTCATCGGATAAAAAAAGTTATGGGTATCAGGTGAATATAGGAATTTCTCTTGCCAGGGGAGAGTATATAGGAATCGTTGACACAGATGATTTTATAGTGCCAGAAATGTATGAGAAACTCTATGATAGAGCCAAAAAGTATGATTTACAGTATTGTAAAGGAATGTCAGAAGCTTTTGTGGATATACATGGATATGGAAAATTAACACAGCCCATGCCTATCTTTGAAGATAAGGAAGAGATCATGGATAAAATCATTATTCCTGCAGATATGCCAGAACTTCTGATCAAAGATTGTTATTTATGGAATGGGATTTATCAAAAAGAGTTTATAAAAAAAATAAAGCTTAATGAGACACCGGGTGCTGCCTATCAAGATCTTGGATTTATTTTTCAGGTGTATAGTACAGCTAAAAAGGCGATGTACATCAAAGATGTATTGTATTATTATCGCAAAGATAATAGCAATGCCTCTGGATATGACAAAAGAGCGTTTTCTTATCTGGTAAAGGAGTATGCCTATGTAGAAAAATTTTTGCCAGAAAAAGAAGAACAATGGGTCTGTGCTGTTTATGAAAAAATGCTTTTGCATTGTTATTCTCATTTAAGTGTTTTGGCTTGTGGAGGAGAATTAGAAGAAGTATTGCCAGATGTAGAGATTTTGAGAAAAAAGCTGAAGGAAGCGAATCAAGCAGGCTTCTTTAATAAAAGAAAGGATGCTGCACTTGCTGAGATGTTTCAATTATTTACAACAGATGTAAATAATTGCTATAGATATTATAAAGAGGAGCTGGAACAGAGACGGTCTGCCGTTAAGAATCTAATGAGGGATGTTTGTGGAAAGAATATAGTTATTTTTGGTTCCGGGAGATTGGGGCAATTTATTCACATTATGATGTTATATGATGGACAGGAAAAGATAGAAGCTTATTGTGATAATAACTGTGATATACAGGGAAGTATAATATATCAGGTACCTGTTCTATCGCCCAAGGAAGCGGTAGAAAAATTTTCAGATGTATATTATGTAATTGCTAATAAGGTTTATGCAG